>VHCM01000011.1 GCA_016871685.1 Verrucomicrobiota bacterium | reverse complement strand
GTGACGAGCAATGCACGCACGCCGGATTCGATCGCGAGTTGCTGGATCGATGGCCGGTCGCCGCAGATGACGAGAAAGCGTCGGATGCTGCCCTCGCGCTCGGCTTGGAGCAGTCGTTGCCTGACCGTGTCGATCGACGACGCGCCGACGAGCAGCAGCAGGTCTTCCTCTTCATCGGGCGGTTTGCCGCCATTGGGCAGGTCCGCCTGCAGGGTGGTTGCGATGTGCGAGAGTGACGCGTGGACGGTGCGCACGCCGACGCCGCTGGTGTCGCTGGGCAATAGAAGACGCAGCAGGTCGATGTAGCGGAGGATGCCGCAGAGGGTTCCCTGAGCGTCTTCGACCGGCACGCAGCGCACCTCGGCTTCGAGCATGCGGCGGTAGGCGGTGAGGAACGTGTCGGAGTCGGTGAGTTTGATGACGCTGCTGCGCAGGATCATGCCGGCGTTAGTGCGCACGTCGGTGACGAGCTGGGGCATGGTGATGCCTGCGCGTTCGAGCACCCATTTCGTGCGGTGCGAGATCTCGCCGCAGCGTGCGGGCAGCGCCTCGGGGGTTTCACCGGTGGCGCGCAGCAGTGCGGCGTAGCCGATGGCCGAGCAGATCGCGTCGGTGTCGGGATTTTTGTGACCGATGACGTAGAAGGGCGACATGGTGGGGCTCCGGCTGGGGTGGATCGATGTCGGTGGGCGGAATGTCGGACAAGTCGGCGGTGCGCCGCGATCGCGTGATTCCGGCGTGTGCGGGTCACATGCGATCCGGGCAGCGGATGCCGAGCAGGCCGAGGCCGGTGACGAGAACCCGTGAGGTGAGATCGCACAGTGCGAGGCGGCTGGAGCGCACGGGTTCCGGCGAACCGAGGACCGGGCAAGCTTCGAAGAATGAGTGGAACGCGCGGGCGAGTTCGAGCAGGTGGTTGGCGAGCAGGTTCGGGCGGAAGTCGTCGATCACGGCGGGGACGACTTCGCCGAAGCGCAGCACGAGTCGGGCGAGGTGGAGTTCCTCCGGTGTCCCGAGTGTGATGCGGGCGGCGGCGACGTCGAAGGAGGCTTCGAGTTTGCGGAAGATCGAGCGGATGCGGACGCTGGAGTACTGGAGGTAGGGCGCGGTGTCTCCTTGCAATGCGAGCATGCGGTCCCAGGCGAAGACGTAATCGGTGAGGCGGTTCTGCGAAAGCTCGGCGAATTTTACCGCGCCAATGCCCACGATGCGCGCAGTGGCGGCGGCCTCGTCGCCTTGCAGGTCCGGATTTTTTTCGGCCACTGCTTTTGCCGCGCGTTCGACCGCCTCGTCGAGCACGTCGACGAGCTGGACGTTGTCGCCGGTGCGCGTCTTCATCAGCTTGCGGTCCTCACCGAGGATCGATCCGAACGCGACGTGGCGGAAGTCTCCGGATTTCCCCCAGCGTCGCGCGGCCTCGAACACCTGGCGGAAATGCAGCGTCTGAGGCACGCCGACGACGTACCAGACGTGGTCGGCCTTCCATTGGTCGATCCGGTGTTCGATCGTGGCGAGGTCGGTGGTGGCGTAGAGGAATCCTCCGTCGGCCTTGCGGATGATTGCGGGGTTGTCCGTCCAGCCGCCGGACTTGTGCACCATGAACGGGTCGTCCTCCGGCGGGCGCGAGCCGTCGGAGAAGACGCACACCGCGCCGTCACTGGTGCGGGCGATGCCGCGCTCGAGAAATTCGTCGACCAGCCCGGTGAGACGGTCGTTGTAGGAACTTTCGCCGAGCCAGTGATCGAAGCGGACGTCGAGTCGATCGTAGATGTCGCCCAACCCTTGTTTCGACAGGTTGACGCATTGCCGCCAGATTGCGAGGTTGTCCTCATTGCCGGACTGGAGTTTCACCAGCTCGGCGCGGCAGGCGTCCATGACCGCCGGGTCAGCCTTGGCGGCAGCATTCACCTCGCGGTAGACGCGCAGCAGCTCGGCGATCGGATCGGCCTCGAGCGCGTCGCGGTCGAGCACGGATTTCCATCCATGCAGGATCATGCCGAACTGTGTGCCCCAGTCGCCGATGTGGTTGTCCGCGATGACGCGGTAGCCAAGGAAGCGTGCGATTCGGCAGAGCGCATCGCCGAGGATCGTCGAACGGATGTGGCCGACGTGCATCGGCTTGGCGACGTTGGGCGCGGAGAAATCGATCACCACCGTGCGTCCTGTGCCGGTGGCGGGCACGCCGAGCTGCGGATCGGACAGAAGTGCCATGCAGCGCGCGGCATACGCTTGGGGAAGGATGCGAAAATTGATGAAGCCCGGCCCGGCGATGTCGGCGGTGGCGAGTCCGTCGAGATCCAGATGGTCGACGATGCGCGCTGCCAGTTCCCGCGGATTTTGCCCACCGACCTTGGCGAGCACCATGGCGGCGTTGCTCTGGTAGTCGCCGAAGCGGAGGTCGGCGGCGGCCGTGACGTCGCCGCGTGTCTCTCTGCCGAGCACTTCGCGCAGCGCGGCCGTGAGGCGGGATTCGAGTTCCTCGGGCAGGGTCATGAAGGGATGGAAGTGGGCTGGATCAGGCGTCATTGGTGCCGTTGCGATACGGTCTCGCTTCGAGGATGGCGAGGACTTCATCGCGGGTGGCGGCGGCGGCGAGCTGGCGGCGCACTTCGGAATTGGCGAACAATTTGGCGATCGCCGCAAGGGTGCGCAGATGCAGCTGGTACTGCTTGCGCGGCACGAGGAACAGGATGATGAAGTGGACCGGCGCGTTGTCGATGGCCTCGAAATCGATGCCGGTGATCGAACGGCCGAACACAGCGACGACTTCGTCCAGCTCATCGGAAAACGCGTGCGGGATCGCGACGCCGGATCCAATGCCGGTGCTCACCTGATCCTCGCGCGCCTTGAGCGCGGCCAGCGACTCGTCGCGCAACGAGGCGGGTAGCAGGCTGGTGTCCACGAGATGGTCGACCAATTCGACGATGACCGACCCATGACCCTCGGCCTTGAGGTCGAGGATGATCTGGTCGGCGCTCAGCAAATTGGACAGCTTCATGCGGTGTGGACGGCCGCTGTCAACCGACCGCGCGGGGCGTAGTGGGTAGCCCGTGGGGCGCTGGCTGACAAGCCGATTTCGGGACTTGCCCGCGCCGGATCACTGGAAAAAACCGCGGAAGCGCTCGATTTCGCGGCGGTGTTTCTTGGTCGGGCGCCCGGCTGGGGCATCGCGCCGGGCTTCATGCCATGCGAGCTGTTGCGCATGCACTCCGGCAGGCGTGAGGTCATCGTGGCACGTCCGTGCCTCAGCTGCCGCGACGCGGCGCTCGATCACCCGCAAGACCCGCACCATGCGCAGTCCGGGTCCTGCGGGAAAGGGGACCTCGAGTTCATCGCCGGGATGGAGGGTGGAGGCGGCCTTGAGCGCGTGGCCCCGACGTTTGACCTTGCCGGCGGCGCAGGCCTCGGCCGCGGCCCCGCGCGTTGGGAACAAGCGCACAGCCCAGAGCCATTTGTCCGCACGTGCTTCGTCGCTCATTTCACCCGGCTTCTAGCGCTGCGGATCTGACCCGCAAGGCAAGAATCACGGGAAAATCAGGGTATAGCAGCACGCTGGACCACAGCTGGCGTGCCCATTTCCGCGCAAACATGGCTTGATTCCCGCGCGCATCTCCCTAAAACGCCCATCCCTCATGCCGGACGCCGCACGCACGCTCAAATTTGCGATTCCCAAAGGCAGCCTCCAGGAGCCCACCCTCGAGCTTCTCTCCAAGGCGGGCTACGAGGTCTATGTCTCATCGCGCGGCTACCGCCCGGCGTCGAACGATCCCGAACTCGATCTCTACCTGATCCGCGCCCAGGAGATCGGACGCTACATCGGCCAAGGATTCATCGACTGTGGCATCACCGGTCTCGATTGGGCGCACGAAAATGATGTGGAACTCGTCGATCTCGCCGAGTTGCCCTACTCGCGCGCCACGACGCGGCCGACCCGCTGGGTGCTCGTCGTTCCGGAAGATTCACCAATCCGCAAGCCCGAGGACTTGCAGGGCAAACGCATCGCCACCGAAGGGGTCGGCATCACCCGCCGCTACCTCAAGGCACGGGGCATCGAGGCCGAGGTCGAATTCTCCTGGGGTGCCACCGAGGTCAAAGTGCCCGACCTCGTCGACGCGATCGTCGACGTCACCGAAACCGGATCGTCGATCAAGGCGAACCGACTGCGGATCGTCGATACGTTGCTCGCCTCGTTTCCCCACTTTTATGCCAGCCCCGGTGCCGCGACTGATCCGTGGAAGCGCGAAAAAATGGAGCGGATTTCTTTGCTGCTCAAAGCAGCTTTGGGGGCCCGGGGCAAGGTGGGGCTGAAGATGAATTTGCCGCAGGACCGCTTGCCGGAGCTGCTTCAGGCACTGCCGTCCCTGCGCCGTCCCACGGTTGCCAGCCTGTCGGAATCGGGCTGGGTCGCCGTCGAGACGGTGATTGACGAAACCATCGTGCGCGACATCATCCCCGCCCTCAAGCTCCTCGGAGCTGAGGGCATCATCGAATATCCCTTGAACAAGATTGTTCCCTGATCCCAAGATTTCCCCCCCCGATCCACAACCCCGACTCAGACGCCATGGGCTCCATCAAGAAACGCCGTAAAACCAAGATCAACAAGCACAAGCGCAAGAAGCGCATGACGCAGGACCGCCACAAGAGGCGTCTGCGCTACAAATCTTGATCCGCGCCAGACTCGCGCGCGCAAACGCCGGTGCCCGGACACGGGTCCGGCGTTTTGCATGGAATGGATGATCCCCGGTGCGGAATTCGCCATCGATCCGCTTGTCGAGGATTTCCGGTTGATTCCAGTCCGTTGAAACAGGACAGTATTCGCAGTGATCGGCATTGGTTACGACGTTCACCGGTTTGTAGAGCATCGGCCGCTCGTGCTGGGAGGCGTGACGATTCCCCATCCACTTGGCCTCGACGGCCATTCGGATGCCGATGTGCTTTGTCACGCGGTGGCCGATGCCGTGCTCGGCGCGATGGGCTTGCCGGACATCGGCCATTATTTCCCGCCGGGCGAGCCGTCATGCAAGGGGATCCCGTCTCTGGACATTTTGAGGCGCTGTCGGGAACTGGCCGACGCAGAGGGCGTCCGCATTGTCAATGTGGATGCCACGCTCATCGCCGAGGCACCCAAGGTCCTGCCCTACCGCGAGGCCATGCAGGCGAATATCGGTGCGGCGCTGGGCATCCTGCCGCGGCGCGTCGGGATCAAGGCGACTACGAACGAGGGGATGGGCTTCGTCGGCCGCTCCGAAGGCATCGCGGCCATGGCGGTGGCGCAGGTTGAGGATGCGGGTAGTCAGGCAGTCGGGGAGTGAATCGCTCAGACTGTGAAGCTCGGAGGGGGCTCGCAGGGGGCAAGTGGAATAGTACCTCCCTCCATGAGCATTTGACCGTCGGTTTCTGATAAAGGGTCTGTCCCTTTATCATGGTTCTCGGCAAGGTGCAGCGTGACCCGGCCGACCCTCGCCCAGCGTGGCGCATAGGCATCGAGAAACGCCGCCAACCCACCCGACTCCGCCACCCGCGCGGCCGTCCATTCGATCATCCGCTCCCACTGTGCCGCCAGCACATCCGGCGCGAGATACTCGCCGCCCGGCATCGGTGGAGCATTGAGCACCCACTCGACCCACTGCGATGGTGATGGTCGCTCGATTTCCTCCACGGTAAAATCCACCCCTTCCGGCAAATGGCAGACTGCCCGCAGGAATGCCGCCGCCACATCATGCCAGAATCCCAGCGAAGCACCGCCACACTCCGGCACGCCTCCCGCCGCCAGCGCCACCATTCCCGCCGCTTCGTGCTCCGCGAAACGGAATGCCAACGGGTTTTTCCTCCCTCCATCCGCCACCACATGGCCGTGCGGCGTGATTCTCAACTCCATGGCATTTCCCGGCAGCAGATGTTGAAGTGTTGGATGCCATTTTGTGCCTCTGCGTGCGACCCGGCAGCCTTCTTGGCGAGCCTCAGTTTTTGCAAAAATCCGATATTTGATGGGTTTTCGCCTGGATTCTGAGGCTGGCGGTCCCGGCAGGAATCGAACCTGCATCTACGGCTTCGGAGGCCATCGTCATATCCATTGGACCACGGGACCAGTGTGGTGTGTGTCGGCGGAAAACGGAACATGCACCGCCAGATGCCACCTTGGCAAGGAGAAGCAGGGGTGATGGCGACGTCAGCCCGGCAGCTTCCACGGCGCGCGCATTTCCTCGCCCATCATCGCGCTGGCCTCGGCATCGTCGGCGATTTGCTGGGTCTCCGGGTTCCAAACGATTTTTCGCCCGGTGACCGAGGCGATGTAGCCGAGGTGGCCGGGGGTTTGCGAGCGATGGGCGGTCTCGATCGGCGTGATGGTGCGCTGACGGGATTTGACGCAGTCGAGGAAGTTGCGGAAATGGTTCTCGCTCTTGTTAAGCGGCACCTTGAGGTCGCCCTTCTTGTCGCGCTCCTGAATGTCGCGCAGCCATTCGGTCTCGGAGGCCTTAAAGACATCGCGATCGACGTGGACCCAGCCGTCGGCGCCGATCCATTTCGCGCCGGGCTGGATGTCGGCGTGGCCGCCGGCGATGACGAACTCGACACCACCGGGATACACGCATTCGACGCGGTATTTGGTCGCGGTGTTCCATACCGCTTCCTTGGGCGGGAAATCCGCGGTGGCAGTGAGTTCGAGCGGGCCGATGCGGTCGTCGGGGCCCACGCCGGATTCCGAATTGGCGAGTCCCCAGTGGGCGATGTCGCAGTGGTGGCCGATCCAGTCGATGAGCTGACCGCCGCCGAAGTGGTAGTTCCAGCGCCAGTTGCGGTGGAAGCGGCAGATGTTGAACGGGATCACCGGACGCGGTCCGCACCACAGGTCGTAGTCGACACCTTCGGGCACGGGTCCGTCGAGTTTGTCGTTGCCGGTGCGGCCGAAATCGAAGTGTCCGCTCGGCAGGCCGACTTCGACGCGGCGGATCTTTCCGGCATAGCCGTTCTGCACGAGTTGGGCGGCCCAGCGGAAGCGTGCATTGCTGCGCTGCCACGATCCCGTCTGCCAGACACGCTCCTTGGCTTGCACGGTGCGCACCATCGCGATCCCCTCGTTGAGCGTGCGGGAAAGCGGTTTTTCGCAGAAGATGTCCTTGCCGGCCAGAGCCGCGGTCATCGCGATGATCGAGTGCCAGTGGTCGGGAGTCGAGATCGCGACGGCATCGATGTCGTCCCGCGCGATGAGTTCGCGGAAATCGCGGAATGCCTTGCAGTCCTGGTTGCCGTATCTCTCGTTGACCATTGCAACCCCCTTGTCGAGGGCGCGCTGGTCGACGTCGCAGACGGCGATAACACGGCAGTCATCCTGGCCGAGGAAGGACGGCAGGTTGGCAAGGATGCCCTGCATGCCGAGGCCGATGCAGCCGATGGTGATTTTCTTCGACGGTGCGTCCTGGCCGAGAATGCGGCTTGGAAGAACCAGTGGCGCGCTGGCTCCGGCGAGGATGAGTTTGAGCGCGTCCCTGCGGGGATGGAGTGGAGAAGAGTTCATGCGATGGCTTTCGGAATCATGGAGATGCATTCGCGGTCATCAAGCGGATCCTCTGAAAATCCGCGTGATGGCTCGCGTCGGCAGCCAGTTCCGTGATGGCCGCGTAACGAGCCGGAACGCGGCATTGCGCGTGTGGGCCAGATCGGCGAGAGTCCCGCAATGGATCCGTGCAGCAGGCGTCGGTTTCTCGCATCGTTGGCGGCATCATGGGCCGCCGCAGCCGCTGGCTGCGCGCCGGGGATGCGTCCGGTGCTCAATCCGGTGGCGGCGGGGGCGAAGGGTGAGACGTTTGGTTTCCGCAAGTGGGTGGATCCGCACGCCGATCCTGACGTCATGCTCATCGGGATCCACGGATTCTGCGGATCGTCGGTCGATTACACGAATCTCGGTGAACACCTGCTTGAGCATCAGCCGCGCACGGGGTTGTACGCGTATGAGTTGCGCGGCCAAGGCAGCGATCCGATCCACCAGCGGCGCGGCGACATCGGCAGCGCCCGCGAGTGGTGCCGCGATCTGCTCGAGTTCACGCGGCTCGTGCGCTCGCGACATGACGGTGCGAAGGTCGTGTGGTACGGCGAGAGCATGGGTGCCTTGATTGCCGCGCATGCGTGGCGTGAGGCGCCGGCGGCTGATCCACCGTGCGACGGGTTGGTCTTCTCCTCGCCGATCGTGCGGTTTCGCGACGACATTCCGGCGTGGACGCCCGGACTGGTGCAGGTGGCGGCGACGACCTTGCCTTTGGCGCGCGTCTCGCTGGAAACGCTGATGGGTGGACAGCAAGTGCGGGTCACGCAATCCGCCGTGCATGGCGAGCAGGTGAAGGCCAATCCGTATCATGTCGACCACTACACGCTGCGGCTCATCGGCACTCTGGCGCGGTTGATCGACGGCATGAATGGATGTGCGCCGACGTTCCGGGTGCCGGTGCTGGTGCTTCACGGCGGTCGCGACTACTTCAACAACGATGCCGATTTGCGCGGGTTTGTCGCGAGAATGCCGCGGGAGGCTGCGTCGACTTACCGGCACTATCCCAAGGCGTATCATTTGCTGATGTACGATGAGCGGCGCGTGGCGGTGTTTCGGGACGTTCGTCGCTGGATTGCGAAACTGCGGGCCGGGAGGCTTGGAAAATCGGCGAAAAACCGCCGCGATTCGACTTGACCCGGGTGATCCGGCGTGCATGCTTCGCGCCCCCGCACCCCGTAACCGATCACGCCATGGCCCGTATCTGCACCATCCGAGGAACCCAAGTCCGCGTCGGCGGAAGAATCCACCGTTCCGGCCTGGCCAAGAAGAAGGGCGGCATCGGTCGACACGTCACCAAGGTCGTCAAGCGCACGATTTCGCCGAACTTGCAGACCAAGCGCATCTGGGTGCCGGAATTCGGTCGCTACGTGAAGCTCAAGCTGAGCTGCCGCGCGCTGAAGACGATCACCAAGAACGGTGCGCTCAATACGTTCAAGAAGGCGGGCTTGATCTGAGGTCGGCACATTCCCCCGCCGCAGCGGTTTGTTCACGCGGCGGTCTCATTCCACGACGCACGGCATCAGCGCGCCGTCGCTCATGCCGTGGATTTTTTTCTTGTCGGCCGGCACGAGGGTTGCGAGGCAGCCGCCAAAGGTGGTGATGCCCTGGTCGTCGGTGAAAAAATACGGGCAGAGCCGGACGCGGCCGCGCATCCGTTCCACCGTGCCGTCATCGCGGAAGACCGGGTGTTCAACGATCCGTCCTTCGTGGAATTGCTGCAGGATCCAAGGCTGGGTGTGCGCTTGTGCGAGCGCATGCCGGAGGTGGGTGGCCCAGCGGTCCTGTGCTTCGTCGTGACCGATGACCACACCGCGGGACCCCCAAGCGGTTTCGTGGAATCCGCTGATCTTGAGCACCAAGCGTCGCTCGCGTTGGCTGAACGTGGCGACTTCGTTCCAATCGTGCGCGTCGAGTCGGGGCAGCGACGCATGGGCTGGCAATGGCGCGGGATCGAGCACCCATCCGAACGGAGTGAGTTCGCGCAGCCGTCGCAGGTGGCTGCCGCGCAGGGAAGTCTCCCACACCTGTCGCAATCCGGGTGACCACAGCAGCGCGAGCCAGAGCTTTTCCTCAAGGTGGGGTTTGAATGGCGGGGTGATTCGCGCGCGGTGTTCCGCCGCGGCCTCGGCCACCGTTTGTGCGCAAGGGACGGACTGCCAGTCGAACAACTCGAAAAACCGGTACATCGCGCGTCCGTCGGGCGCGTGGGATTCCGCGTCGGCCACGCTCCATGCTTCACCGAGCTGGTCCGCCAGCCACTCCATCTCCGGTCGGTAGTCGGCCGCCTCGCGAGAAACCAGCACAACACCGCCGTCGGGCAAGAGCGAGCGAAAGCCCTTGATCATTCCATCGGCTCCGCCGAGCACGTCGAAGCCCGCCGCTGCGTAAACCTGCGAGAGCCATGCCGTCACGCCGATGCCGCCCGGCACGCTGTCGAGTTCGGTCATGCGCAATCCGTCGTCGGCAAGGATCAGGTCGGGCCGGATCACGCGCGGAAACTCACAGTCAACGCCCTCGGCGCGTTGCTCGCGCACCAACCACGGCGGCTTGCCGGCGTCGAGCATCGCGGCGATCCAGCCGGGAAGCGCACCGGCGGCGCTGCGGCGATAGATGGAGTCGCAGGCTTGCTGGAAGCGCACGAGTGGATGACCGAGCGCCATCATTCGCCGCGCCTCGCCGCGAGTGAGTCGGAGCGGCTCGGGCGACCATCGCCAGGATCCGCCGCCGAACAATCCTCGCTGCGGCAGTTGCCGGCGCAATGCGTCGAGATCGATGCCCATGATCGCCGCGGCATTCTTTCATGGGGCGATCCCGCTTGCCAAGCGGGATCCAGTGCATGCGGATTCCTTCATGTGGTGCGGGCGCTGTGTTGCGGTGGACCGGTGCGAGGTGCGGGAAATCCGGGATTTACATCCGTTGGATGGCGCGGTTTGCTTGCCGCGTGTCGTTCGATTCCCGTCAGGATTTCGCGCTGGCGTTCCTGAGCATCCTCTTCGAAGGGGCGCCGTTCATTCTGCTTGGCACGCTGATCAGCGGCTTCATCGACGTGTATCTGCCGTCCGGCGCGATGGACCGGTTTCTGCCGCGGCGTCGTGTGCCCGCGGTGCTTGTCGCCGGATTGCTCGGTGCGGTGTTTCCCGTATGCGAGTGTGCGGTGGTGCCGGTGATCCGTCGGCTCGTGCGCAAAGGGCTGCCGGTGTCGTGCGCGCTCACCTACATGCTCGCCGCGCCGATCGTCAATCCAGTGACGGCGCTGAGCACCTGGAAGGCCTTTCAAGGCCAGTACCCGGAGTGGATGACCGCATCCCGCCTGCTGCTCGGTTTTCTGATGGCGGTCGCGGTCGGGCTGGTGGCATCGAGACTGCCTGCCGCGTCGATGCTCAAGCCGAAGGTGCTGGACCGACACGATGACGCTGCGCCATCCGATGTGCGGGATCCGCAGGATCATGCCCACGATCCTGCGCATCGTGACGAGACGTGTTGTCATGAAGCGGGTTGCGGTCACGCGCACGACGAAGTCCCCGGTGGCCGCATGGTCGCCGCCTTCCGTTCAGCGATGAGGGACTTCATCGACGTCGGGGTTTACTTCGCGATCGGCGTGTCGATCACCGCGTTGTTCAACACCGGCATCGCGCCCGGCGCCGAGTGGCTCGACGGGCTTGCGGGCGACCGCTTTCTCGCGCCGATGGCGCTGATGGTGCTCGCCTTCATTCTCAGTCTGTGCAGCACCTCCGACGCCTTCATCGCGGCGACACTCGACAAGTTCGCGTGGTCGGCGAAGCTCGCGTTCCTCACTTTCGGGCCGATGATGGATGTGAAACTCGTCTTCCTTTACCAATCGGTGCTGCGGCGGCGGTTCATCCTGATCTTGGCGGCCGGTCTCTTCGCCGCAATCGGATCGGTGGCCATCGTCTGGCAGCAACTGTGGCCGAATTTGTCGTCGATGCCATGAGCGCTCCGGTCCGCCGCGTTCTGTTCTCGCTCGCGCTGCTGCTGTGGAGCGCGGTGATGCTGTACTTTCATTCGAGCGGCCGGATTCAAAAATACCTCGCACCGGATTTCCGGCCGATTTTGTTTGTTGGCGGGCTTGGCCTGGCGGTGGTCGGCTTGTTCAACCTGCTCACCGCGCGCGAGCCGGGTTCGTGCGGTCATGACGCGGCCGACGATCCGGGGCACGATCATGAGGCGACCGACCTGCATCCCGTCACCGCGTTGTTGCTGATGGTGTTGCCGGTCGGGCTTTCGGTTGCCTGGACGAAGGACGAGTACTCCGCGGCGGCGCTTGCGCGCAAAGGGCTCTACGACGCTCCCTCGCCCACGGCAGCACCGCTGCCCGCGATGATGATGCAGGCACAACTCGTGCGCGAGGACATCGAGAAGAGCCATCGCAAAACGCCCGACGGCTACCATGAATTCAACCTGCTCGAATTGTTTTTCGCCATCGGCGACCGGACTGTGCAGCCGCTCATCGACGGAATGAAGATCGAGACCGAAGGGCGCTGGGTGGACGAGAAGGCCAACAATCCGCAGGGAACGCGCAAGCGCCTGTACCGCCTGTTCATCACCTGTTGCGCCGCCGACAGCCGTGCGATCCCGATCGTGCTCGAATACGGCGCGCCACCGCCCGTGTTTCCCGAGAATGGCTGGGTGAAAGTGGCGGGAACGATGGGGTATCCGCTGGAAAACGGCGTGCTCCAGCCGGTGCTACGGGTCGAGCGCACGCTTGCGGCCGATCCTCCGTTCGAGGAACATTTCCTTCGCTACTGAGCGCCGGGCCGGGGTTGTCATGCTCCGGGCGCGGTGATACGCTCGCGGAACCAATTTGTCATCCGTGCGTTTCCATGTTTCCAAACCGGTTTCGCTCGTGCTCGGCGTGATGTTCATCGCGCTGTCGGCCGCGTCCGGTACGGAGGATCATCGCGACGAGTCCTTTGGCAAGTGGGCGTTGCTTTCTTCCGCCAGCCGCTCGCTCGTGCCGATCGAGAAAGTCCGTGTCGCGTACAGGTTCGGTCCGCTGCGGCGCGACGGCAAAGTCCTGGTGATGAACACGGCGAAGACGCAGGTTCGGTTCACCATCGGCAGCCGAGAATGCCTGATGAACGGACTCAAGTTCATCCTCACCGAGCCCGTGACCGAGCTTGCGGGATCTCCGCAACTCTCGCGCATCGACTTGGAAAAAATCATCAACCCGGTGCTGCGGCCGAGCCACATTCGTGACGCTGGAAATTTCAATACGGTGATTCTCGATCCCGGTCATGGCGGATCCGATCCGGGCGCGATCAACTCGCTTGGAACCGAAGCGACCTACAATCTCCAGGTCGGTCAAAAGGCGCGGGCGATGCTCGAGAAGTCGGACTACCGCGTGGTGATGACGCGCCAGTCCGACCGCTACCTCACGCTCCAGCAGCGGGTGGATCTCGCCAACGCGGTGCTCGGCAATGCCGTGTTCATCAGCATCCACTTCAATTCGGGAGGAGCCGATGCGCGAGGCATCGAGACGTTCACGCTTTCGCCGACCGGTGTGTCGCACTACGGTCGCGGTTTGCTCGCAAGCGATTTTTCCGCACGCACCGGCAATCGCCAGGACTCCGCCAACATCGCGCTGGCCACCGCGTTCCATGGTTCGCTCAAGCGGCGGCTCGGTGGTGATGCGAAGACGATCGACCGCGGCATCAAGCGCGCGCGGTTCACCGTGCTCTCCGGGGTGAGGCATCCGGCGATCCTGATCGAGGGTGGATTCATGAGTCATCCGCACGAGGCCCGCCTGATCGCCAACGACGCTTACCGCGCCGCGGTGGCCAACAGCATTGTCGATGCCGTCGCGAGATATCGCGCAGCGGTCACCCGCAAGCCAGTGGCGGCCACCACCACGGTGCGCTGATGTCCGCAGCGACTCCAGCCACGTTGCGCGCCGTGCCTCCGCGATTTGCCGAGGCGGCCGTCTTCTGGTTCCGGTTCGGCTGGATCAGCTTCGGGGGTCCCGCGGGACAAATCGCGCTGATGCATCGCGAGCTGGTCACCAAGCGCGGCTGGCTCTCCGAGCGCGGGTTTCTGCGCGCGCTCAATTTTTGCTCGATGCTGCCCGGGCCCGAAGCCCATCAGCTCGCGGTGTGGATCGGTTGGCGTTTGCATGGAATGCGTGGCGCGATTGCCGCGGGGACCCTGTTCGTGCTGCCATCCGCGCTGATTCTTCTCGCATTGTCGTGGCTCTACATGGTCGGCGGGGGAATGGACGGCGTGCAGGGGTTGTTTCGCGGACTGGCTCCGGCGGTGCTTGCGATTGTGTTCACCGCATGGAAGCGGATCGCTGGCAAGGCGCTCGACGACGGCTTCCTGCGTGTGCTTGCGCTCGCCGCGTTCGTCGCGCTCTTTTTCTTCGACGCACCTTATCTTGCGATCGTCGCCGCGGCCGCGCTCGCAGGACTGGCATCGTCCCGGTGGTTTGCGCGATCTCATGCATGCCCTGCCGATGCAGACGACCTGATGCCGACAGCCCGAATCCCGTCGCATCGACGCATGGCCCTGCTGTTGGTTGTCGGCATGGCGTTGTGGTGGATGCCTGTGTTGTTGGCCGGTTGGCTGGGTGGTCGGGATGGCGTGCATTTCCAAATGGGGCTATTGTTCAGCAAGGCCGCGCTGGTGACGTTCGGCGGTGCCTATGCGGTGCTTCCCTACGTTTCGCAAATCGCGGTCGGCCACCACGGCTGGCTGGACCAGACACAGATGATGGCCGGACTGGCGCTGGCGGAAAGCACGCCCGGGCCGCTGGTGATGGTGCTTCAGTTCGTCGGCTTCGTCGGTGCCTGGCAGCATCCTGGCGTGTGGTCACCCCCGGCGTCCGCGCTGGTCGGTGCCGCCATCGCCACGTGGACGACGTTTCTTCCCTCTTCGCTGATCGTGCTGTTGGCGGCTCCCTTTGTCGAATCGATCCAGCGTCATCGCGCGGTGGCTCTGGCATTGCGCGGCATCCAGGCCGCGGTCGCCGGAGTGATCCTCGATCTTGCCTGTGCATTCGGGTCGCATGTCTTGCGCGACAGCGACGGCGGCATCGATGGATTCGCGATCATCACCGCCTTGCTGGCCTGGCTGGCGATGGATCGATTCCGCATCGGCGTGGTTCCGGTACTCGCGGTTTGCGGCGCAACCGGGGTGGCACTGGCGCTGTTCCAGCCGGGCTGAGTCTCACTTCGCCGCTTCCGACTCGAGTGCCTTGAGCACATCGGCCGCCTGCCGTTCGGTCGAGGCTTCCAGCGAGCGCCAGACGAGTTTGCCATCCTTGAACAGGTAAGCCTGACGCTTCGCAAAGCCGAGCATCCTGGGCACGCCGAACGCATCGATCACGCGGCGGTCTGTGTCGGCGAGCAAGTCATAGGGCAGTTTGTGTTTGGTGCGGAAGGCTTGCTGGGATTCGGCATCATCGGCGCTCACGCCGAATATCCGGACGCCCTTGGCTTGCAGGGTTTCCCATGAGTCGCGCAGGCTGCACGCTTGTTTGGTGCAGCCCGGCGTGTCGGCCTTCGGATAGAAGAAAAAGAGGACGAAGCCGGAGGAAGCGACTTCGGCCAGCTTCACCGCCTTGCCATCGTGGTTGATCTGGGTCACCGCCGGGACGGCTGCGCCCGGTGCGAGTGGTTCCGCGGCCACGGCAGCGAGTGTGCCACCGGCAAGCAGGGAAGTGATGCGTGCGAACATGGAATTCATCGGGCACCACCATCGCACTCCGGTGCCGATGCGCAAGAAGCGAATCCATCGGGAAAAAGCGTCTTGTGGTCCGCCGCCCGCTGTGGGCAGGATTCATCCTGTCATGGCGCATCCGGTTGTCGA
This sequence comes from Verrucomicrobiota bacterium, assembly GCA_016871685.1. Lineage (GTDB taxonomy): Bacteria > Verrucomicrobiota > Verrucomicrobiia > Verrucomicrobiales > Akkermansiaceae > Luteolibacter. The sequence continues at coordinate 20,146 of VHCM01000011.1, read as the reverse complement.
ACAAGAGACCGTCTATCGCGGGATCCCGGCGTCGCCGGGCATCGCCATTGCGCCGGTTCATGTCGTCGCCCGCGGGTTTTCCGCTCCCGATGTGTATGAAATCGGCGAAGCCGAGGTGCCCGGCGAGCAAGAGCGTTTCCTGCGGGCCGTCCAACGCACCAAGCGCCAGCTCGTCGAGTTGCAGCAGCGGCTCGACAACCTGTCCGGCGGTGGCGAAGGCGGCATCTTCGAGGCCCATGCGATGATGCTCGAGGACAAATCGGTGATCGAGCGTGTGACCAAGGCGATCGCCAGCCGACTTCAGAACGCGGAGTTCGCCTACTACGCGGTGATGCAGACCTTTCTTGAGGCGATGCGCCGCGTGCCAGATCCGTTTCTGCGCGAGCGCACCGCCGACATCGAGGATGTCGCCCAGCGGGTGCTGCACAATTTCCAACCCGACAGCGATGCCAGCCATCCCGCCCCCGACGGTCGCCACATCCTGATTGCATATGACGTGCCGCCGTCCGAAGTGGCGACGATGGCGCGGCGTCATGTCGCCGGATTTGCCTCCGAGCAAGGCAGCGTCAATTCGCATGCGGCGATCCTTGCGCGCGCGTTCGGCACGCCGGCGGTCGTCGGCATCGAGGGTGCCGTCATCGGTGTGCGCGCGCTCACACCGGCGATCCTCGATGGGTATTCGGGCACGCTGATCCTCCATCCCACGCCCGCCACGCTCGAGCGCTACCGCAGGCTCGACGAACAAAAGGCGAGTGTGCGCAGCCGGATCGAATCCGAGCGCGGCAAAGCCACCGATACGCTCGACGGTCGTGCCCTCACGGTTTCGGCCAACATCGAGCTGGTCGAGGAGCTGGCCATCGTCAGGCACAGCGGTGCCAAAGGTGTCGGCCTTTACCGCACCGAATTCCTGCTGCTCAACGGCGGCGAAATGCCCGGCGAGGACCAGCAGGCGGCCGCTTACTCGAAGGTCGCCGCGGAACTCGCGCCGCACACCGTCACGATCCGCACGCTCGATGCCGGCGGTGACAAGCTGCCGGTCGAGCCGCTCACCGAACCCGAGCCCAATCCGTTTCTCGGCTGGCGCGGCGTGCGCGTCTCGCTCGCGCGGCCGGCGATGTTCCGCGAGCAAGTCCGCGCCGTGTTGCGGGCCAGCGCCCACGGCAAAATCGCCCTGATGTTTCCGATGATCTCCGGTCTTTCGGAAGTGCTGCTGTGCAAGGACGTGGTCTCGCGCTGCATGGAAGAGCTCGACCGCGAGGGCGTGCGCTTCGACGAATCGCTGCCGGTGGGTGTGATGATCGAAGTGCCCGCCACCGCGCTCTGCGCCGACCTGATCGCGCCCGAGGTCGACTTCTTCTCGATCGGAACCAACGATTTGATCCAGTACACCGTGGCGGCCGACCGGGTGAATCCGCATGTCGCGGATCTTTACCGGCCGACGCATCCCGCCGTGGTCCGGCTGATGAAGCGCACGGTCGATGCGGCGGCGGCCAACGGCATTCCCACTGCCGTTTGCGGCGAAATGGCCGGTGATGTCCGCTTCACGCCGCTGCTCATCGGGCTCGGCGTCGAGGAGTTGTCGGTGGGCCCGCAGCAGGTGTCGGAGGTCGGCCAAGCCGTGCGATCGCTCAGCTACGCCGAATGCGCCGCGATGAGCGACGAGGCACTCAAGCTCGGCCGCAGCGCCGCGGTGCTCGAACTTTGCCTGTCACTCGCCGGTAAGCGCTATCCCGATTTGCTGGAGTGATCGGGTGAAACGTGTGGGTCGTCTCAAGGAGCGAGGAGAGTAAAAGCTGACATGCTGAAACGCTGAAACTGTGAAATCAGAGGACCGAGTTTCAAGGTTCAAGTGGTCAGTTTCAAGAGAAGAGGAAGAACTCGCCCTCTGCCCTCTGCCTGCGTCCCTTGTCCTCTGATGACCGATGACCACTCACTCATCTCCTTTCTTCTTCACTTCTCACTCGGCACTGTTCATTTTCATTTACGATCCCATCAACCGCCACGCGGGACGCGCGGCGAGGCCGGCAGGATGCCGACGCTCCCCGGCTCCGCGCGCCTCGATCCTCTTCCCTAATCACCAATCACCAATCTCTCTTCATCCACTTCTCACTCGGCACTTTTTTCGCGTTTCTTTTACCCGCCCCGCGGGAAACGGTGCGTTGCCGGTAAGGATGCCAACGCTCCCCGGCGCTTCGCGCATTTCCTGGTGCTTGTTGCGCGCCCTTCAACCCTGGCTTTCGTGCGCGTGTTGCAGCGCCGCGGCGATGAATCCCGCGAAGAGCGGGTGGGGGTGGTTCGGCTTTGATTGGAATTCCGGATGGAACTGGGCGCCGAGGAAAAACGGGTGATCCGGCAATTCGATGATCTCCACGAGCCCTTGTTCGGCGGAGACCGACGAGACGGCCATGCCGGCTTGCTCGAGTCGCTCGCGGTAGTCCGGATTGAACTCGTAGCGGTGGCGGTGGCGTTCGTGAATGCGCGCGCGTCCGCCGTAGAGTTCCGAGGCGCGGGTGCCGGTGAAGAGGATGGATTCGGACGATCCGAGGCGCATGGTCGCGCCCATGTCCTCGATGCCCTGCTGCTCCTCCTGCAGGCAGATGACCGGGTGCATCGTGGTGCGGTCGAACTCGGTTGAGTTCGCGTCGGCGAGTCCGCAGACGTTGCGGGCGAACTCGATCGCGGCGATTTGCATGCCGAGGCAGATGCCGAGGTAGGGGATGCGTTGTTCGCGGGCGTGGCGTGCGGCGAGGATCTTGCCCTCGATGCCGCGGTCGCCGAAGCCGCCCGGCACCAGAAGGCCGTCGATCCCGCCGAGTGCCGCTGCCGCGCCGTTTTGTTCGATCACGCCCGAATCGATGCGGACGATCTCGACCTTGGTGTCGTGATGCGCGCCGGCGTGGATGAGCGATTCGTAGATCGACTTGTATGCGTCCTGCAGTTCGATGTACTTACCGACCACCGCGATGGCGACGCGGTGGCGCGGATGGATCACGCGGCCGACGAAGCGCTCCCAGTCGCGCAGGTCCGGTGACGGCGTGTGGCCGAGGCCGATCTTGTCGACGACGAGGCGGTCGATCTTGTCGCGCCGCAGGTCGAGTGGGCATTCGTAAATCGTGTGGTCGACGTCGCGGAAGGCGACGACGTTCTTCCGCTCGACGTTGCAGAACATGGCGATCTTGCGCCGGTTGTCCTCGTCGAGGTCGGCCTCGGTGCGGCAGATGATGATGTCGGGCTGGATGCCGATTTCGCGCAGCTTGGCCACCGATTGTTGGGTCGGCTTGGTCTTCACCTCGCCTGCGGCGCGGATGAAGGGCAGCAGGGTGACGTGGATGAAGCAGACGTTCTCCTTGCCGACCTCAAGCGCATACTGGCGCAGCGCCTCGAGGAACAGGAGTCCCTCCATGTCGCCAACGGTGCCGCCGATCTCGGTGATGAGCACATCGACCTCCGGGTGTTGTTCGCCGGCTTGGCGGATGCGGTCCTTGATTTCATCGGTGACGTGCGGAATGAACTGCACGGTTTTGCCGAGGTAGTCGCCGCGCCGTTCCTTGCGGATCACCGAGTCGAACACCTGGCCGGACGTCAGGTTGTTCATGCGCGAGAGCACGCCCGAGGTGAAGCGCTCGTAGTGGCCGAGGTCGAGATCGGTCTCGGCCCCGTCGTCGAGCACGTAGACCTCGCCGTGCTGGTAAGGCGACATCGTGCCGGGGTCGACATTGAGGTACGGGTCGAACTTTTGCATCAGCACGCGCAGTCTGCGCGCCTCGAGCAGCGTGCCGATCGACGCGGCCGCGAGGCCTTTGCCAAGCGAGGAAACGACGCCGCCGGTGACGAAGATGTATTTCATGGAATGGATGATCCGTTGTGGGGCCGGGCGAGCAGGGCTTCGATGTGGCGCGCTTGTTCGGGGGTGTCGACGCCCGGCGAGTCGTCGTCGGTGAGGATCACGCTGATGGATGCGCCGTGTTCGAGAGCACGGAGTTGTTCGAGTGATTCGGTCTGTTCGAGTGGCGACGGCGGCCAGGCGACGAAGCGTTCGATGAACGCGCGGGAGTACGCGTAGATCCCCTTGTGGCGCAGCACGGCGAGGCCCGGGACGCGGTTGCGGAAAAACGGCAGCGGCGAGCGCGAGAAATACAGTGCCCGGCCGTGGATGCCGGTGACGACCTTGACGACATCCGGGTCCTGCACGGCCGCATCGTCCGGATCGATCGCATTGGCGGCGGTGGCCATGTCCGGCGCGTCGTCGGTGGTGATCGCATCGGCGAGCCGGTCGATGAGCACGGGATCGACGAGCGGTTCGTCGCCCTGGATGTTGACCACGTGGGTCGCCTGCGGGATCGAGCGCAGTGCTTCGGCGATGCGGTCGGTGCCGCTCGGGTGGTCGGCGGAGGTCATCACCGCGGTGCCGCCGAAGCCCGCGACGGCATCGGCGATGCGTTGGTCATCGGTGGCGACGATGAGCGAGTCGAGCCGTGACGCCATCCGGCAGCGCTCCCAGACGTGCTGGACGAGCGGTTTTCCGGCGATGGGGTGGAGCGGTTTTCCGGGGAAGCGGGTCGATCCCCAGCGTGCGGGAAGCACGCCTGCGATGTGGCGGATGGCGATCGGCGAAAGCACGCAAGAGGAAGGTTGGGCGAGGCTAGGACGGGGATCGCTGGATCGACAAGAGCGGTTTCGCAAAAAAGAATGCTCTGACCTCGAGATGCGCGGATTCCGGATTCCCAGGCCGGGGCGCGATGCGATAGCGTCCGGTTTGGCGCGACTTTCGCCGGATGCGCGGGTTCTATCCTCATGGCCCCGGCTGCGCGGCAGGTCGGCCATGGATCCGATGAAGGAGCAGGAAATGCCTGACGCGGCCGACGACGCGACGGATCACCAGTTGATGCGGCTTATCGGCCGTGGTGACGAGTCGGCGTTTCGCGAACTCGTGATGAGGCATCAAGACCGGGTGGTGGGCACGGTAGCGAAGATGCTGGGCGACGCCGATGAGGCCCACGACATCGCCCAACAGGTGTTCCTGAGGGTCTGGCGTCATGCGCGGACCTATCGGCCGGGTGCGAAGTTCACGACCTGGCTGCTCACGATCACGCGCAATCTCGTCTTCAACGAAACGCGACGCCGCGCGCGCAGACGGGAGGTTTCCGCCGATGATCAGAAAGAAGGTCATCGTCAGCGTGAGATCGAGGACGACCCGCGCCGACGGCCCGACGCCGGTGTGCTGGAAGACGAGTTGCGGCGTTCGGTGGATGCCGCGATTGCCGCGCTGCCCGAGGCGCAGCGCATGGCGGTGGTGCTGAGGCGCTACGACGACCTGTCGTACGAGGAGATCGGCAAGGTGATGCAGTTGTCGGTGCCCGCGGTGAAGAGCCTGTTGTTCCGCGCGCGCGCGTCGCTGCGCGAGTCGCTGGCGGCGTATCTTGATGGATGACCGCTCATCGCTCCCGGTGGCCCGTGCCTTTCACGGAGGCATTCCGTGATTTCGGCGTTGTCGGCATCGCGTCGGCTGTCATGCTGACGTCCGTGTCATCCCGTTCCGCGCGTGCTGCCGGCATCCTGCTGCCCGTTTTTTCCACACGTCGCGAAGGCGACTTCGGCATTGGCGACACGCGCGGCCTGCGCGAGTGGATCGATTGGTCGGCCGATCACGGCGTCGGGTTCATCCAGTTGCTGCCGATCCACGAGCACGGCGCGGACGAGAGTCCGTACAGCGCGATTTCCTCGCATGCGCTCGATCCGATTCATCTGCCGCTCGACCGCGAGACGCTGCCGTGGTTGGGATTGGCGGACTTCGATCGCGCGCGGGTGCAGCTCGGCCGTGCGGCCGACGCGCCGTCGGTGGATTACGCGGCGGTGCGTCCGGTGAAGCGGCGCCTGCTCGAGTTGGCGTGGGCGCGCTTCGACGAGGCACCACAAGAGCTGGTCGCGGACTTCGCGCGGTTCCGCGATGCCGAGCGCGGCTGGCTCGAGGATTACGCGATGTTCCGTTATTCGATGGAACTGCACGGCGAGGATTGTCCGTGGGACCGATGGCCCGAGCATTCGCGCACTCCGGATGGCCTGCGCTCGCATCTCGCGCAACTGCGACGTGAGGATGCGGCGGTGGTCGACTACCGGCTCGGCTATTACGCTTTCGTCCAGTGGTTGTGTTTTCGCGAATGGCACGCGCTCCGCCGACACGCCGACGAGCGCGGCGTGAAGCTCATGGGCGATGTGCCGATCGGGGTGAGCTGGCATTCGTGCGACGTGTTCTTTCATCGCGATTTGTTCCATCTCGACTGGTGCGGCGGATCGCCGTCGGAAGGCATCAGCCAGCAGGATCCGTTTTTCCGCGAGTGGGGTCAGAACTGGGGCATTCCGCTCTACCGCTGGGACCGGATGGAGGCGGACGGTTTCCAATGGTGGAAATCGCGCATCGAGAGGCTCACCACCTGGTTTCACCTGTTTCGCCTGGATCACATCTTGGGATTTTACCGGATCTATGCCTTTCCGTGGCGGCCCGAACGCAATCACGAATTCGTCGGGCTCGATGCCGGGCAGGCGGCGGCGATCACCGGCGGCCGTCTGCCGCAGTGGTTTCCCCGGCCCGACGATACCGACGAACACCGCACCGCCAACCTCGCCGATGGCGATCGCCGCCTGCGCGCGCTGCTCGACGCGGCCGGCGATGCCGAAGTGATCGCCGAGGATCTCGGCTGGGTGCCCGATTACGTCCGACCCCATCTCGAGCGCCTCGGCATCGCCGGCTACCGGATTCCGCACTGGGACTGCGGGGCGGAGGGTCATCCCGCGCCGGGCTCCTGCTTTCCCGAGCTCTCGTTCGCCGCGTACTCGACCCACGACCACGATCCGGTGTGCGCGATCTGGCGCGGTTGCATCGCGACGATCCGCCGACACGAAGAGCATCCCGACGAGTCGAGTTGGTGGCAGGCCGATGGCGCCAGACACGCGCTGCGCGTGCTGTCCGAATTCGCGGGCATCCCGATCCGCGGCGTCGGCAGCTGGCCACCCTTCAGCGAGGGCGTCCGCCTGCGCCTGATCAAAGCCCTGCTCGACTGCCGCTCCCGCCGCGTCTCGCTGATGATCACCTCGCTCTTCGGTCTCGACCAACGCATCAATCACCCGGGCACCAGCGGTCCGCACAACTGGAGCTTCCGTTTGCCCTGGACGCTGCGCCAAATCGCCGCCGATCCCGCGCTCGCCGACGTCTGGCGAAAATTCGCCAACGCCATCGAACTGAGCGGGCGCAGGCCAATGCCCGGCGGAGCGTGAGGGGAAGGCCGCAGAGTGCGGACCAAGGGCGGAAGGGCGCAAGGGCGGAAATCGGCAAGGGCAGGTCACATTTTAATGAAATGGCGTCAATTCGGGTTGACACCCCCGGTACCACCTGATGTTTTCACCCCCGTCATTTCTGCGACTGAGTCTCAATAGCAAGAATTTGCAGAAGCCATGAATCCTGAAAAGAAGGGGACGAAACGAATCATGAAGACACCGAGAGATGTGATGAATTTGAGGTGGGGCTGGTGGTTGTGGGCGGGTTTGGGTGGTGCTTTGGCGGTGGTGGCATCGGCCCAAGACGTGTATCGGACCTTGGAGCCGATGAAGGTGGTGGGGGCTCGCGAGGAAGTGGTCGAGCTGCCGGGGTCGGCGGCGGTGATTGAGGCCGGGGAGTTTCGCGAGCGCGGCTACACCAACATCGCGCAGATTGCGGCGAAGGTGCCCTCCGTCTTTGTGCGCGACGAGGATGGGTTTGGTAATTTCCCGAATCTTTCGCTGCGCGGGGTGAATGGCAACCGCAGTGAGAAAGTGACCTTGATGGAGGACGGCATCCTGACGGCTCCCTCGACCTATGCCGCGCCCGCGGCGTACTATTCGCCGAAGGCCGCGCGGATGTCGGCGATCGAGTTTTTGAAAGGGTCGAGCCAGGTGAGGTATGGTCCGCACACCACCGGCGGTGTGGTGAATTATTTGTCGACTCCGATTCCGGGCAAGGACGACAAGCGGTTTTTCACCCGCGCGACCTACGGCAGTTGGAACACCTTCTTCAACCAGACCTCGTATGGTGGGACGGTCGCCACCGATGCCGGCACGGTGGGTTATCTGTTGGAGATGCACAGCCAGTTCAGCGACGGCTATCGCGACATCGACGGCAGTTCTGCCGACACGGGTTTCGATCTGGTCGAGCCGATGCTCAAGCTGGCGTGGCAGCCCGAAACCGTGCTCGATCAGCGCTTCGAGCTGAAGGTCGGCCACACGGATTTCGAGGCGAATGAATCCTATGCGGGCATCACCGTGCGGGACTTGCGCGACGATCCCGACCGCCGCTACGCGGCATCGCAATTCGATCATCACGACGCCGAGCAATGGCGGACGTATCTGAAATGGGTTGGCGCGCCCAGCGACACCCTGCGTTTCGAGTCGGCGGCCTACTTCAATTCGTTCAAGAGAAACTGGGACAAGCTCGACGGGCTGAGCGGTGCCGGACTGCGCACGAATGTGGGTCAGGCCCTGATGCACGCGCCATCGCTCGCGGTGCTGCAGGGCTTCGGCGCCGGGCGGATCTTCCGCCGCGATGCGTTCCGCGATCACGAAGCGTATGGCTGGCAGAATCAGGCGAACATCGGATTTGAAACCCGCGGCATCGGGCATGAGCTCGCGGTTGGTTTGCGCCTGCACTACGACCGCGCGGGCGGCACCAACCAGCAGATCTTCCACAAGTCGAATGGTGACGGCACCTTCGCTGCGGCCGATCGGCAGGCGAAGACTTCGGCCGGCCTGAGCGAGACCTTTGCCAAGGCGCTTTATATTGAGGATGAAATGAAGATGGGTGCCTTCACCCTGCGCCCCGGGGTGCGCTACGAGCATCTCGATGTCGGCAACACGACCGGCACGGGAGTCCACCGATCCGCCGACGAGCATCTGGTGATGGGTGGTCTGGGCGCGACTTATGATTTCGACGCTTCCCACTCGCTCTTCGGCGGCGTGTATCTCGGTGCCTCGCCCGCGAATCCCGCGGGATACCTCGGCGGCACCCAAAGCGAGGAAAGCCTCGGCTATGAATTGGGATACCGTTATCGGAACGAGGCGTTCCGTTCCGAGTGGGTCGCGTTCTTCACCGACTACGACAACCTGATCGCGCCTGAAGTGGGCATGGGAGGTGGTGGGCTGACCGCCAGCAAGAACGGCGGCTCGGCGGAGAGCATGGGTTTGGAAAGCATGGTGGAGTACGATTTCGGCAATGCCCGGGGATGGACCTATGGTTTGCCGGTCTATCTGAGCGCTACCTACACCAACGCCGAATTCGTCGGCATGAGCGGCAGCAGGTTGGGCAATGGCGCCGGTTTGTTCGCGGGTGCCGTGGATGGCAATGAGATTCCCTACATTCCGGAATGGAAGCTCGCCGCCGGGGTTTCGCTCGACGCGGAGCGGTGGTCCGTGAATCTCGACACCAGCTTCGCTTCATCATCCTGGGGCACGGGTTACAATGGGGATCCGCGGCTCAAGGACGACGGCACCGCGGACGATCCCACCGCCATCGATGGTGAGATCGATTCCTTGTTCCTAGTGGATCTGACGGGCCACTACCAGCTCAAGTCGGATCTCAAGCTGGTGGCGGGAGTTCAAAACGTCTTCGACACCCGGAAAATCATCAGCCGTGCCCCGCTCGGTGCGCGCGCCAACGCGCCGCGCATGATCTTCGCGGGCTTCGAATTGGAATTCTGAACGATGTCGACCATGCACCCGGCAATTGCGTTTCCCCTGGTTCCGATGCACGTTGGTGCTGCGGCTGCAGATCCTTCGCGCACCGCAGATGCGATGAGCGGAACCTTGCACGCGGTCCAGATCGTCACGCTGGCCGGATGGGTCAGCCTTGCCGGTGTGTGCGCGGTGGTGCAGACGGTCAAGCCGTGGCAAGCCATGCCGGCCCCTGCTGCAGAGGTGGTGCCCCCTCCGATCGTGCTCACCGACATCGTGATGGATGCGCCATCAGGCGATGCGGGTGAGGTGGTCCGGCCTGAAGGGCTGCCCGCATCGCCATCGACCGAGGATTGGTCGTCTCCATCCGAGTTGGCTGATGCCTCCGGATTGTTGCCATTGCCCGAAGTGCCGTCGTTGCCGCTGCCGCGTGCGGCAGCGGAGCCCGTTGCCGCTGCCAAGCCCACGACGCGGGCCAGTGCCGCAAGGTCATCCGCGCCCGCGGGACGATCAGGTGCCTCCACCGGTGCCTCGATCGGGGCTGGCCGTGGTGGCGGCGGCGGCGATGCATCCGCGCGACTCGCATCCGGCCGCATGCCGGTCCCGCGCTATCCCGATGCGGCGCGGCGGGGCGGTCAGACGGGCACGGTGCTCGTCGAGTTCACGATCGACACGGACGGCCGGGTGGTCTCGGCGTTTGCAAAGCAGCCGTCGCCGTGGCCCTTGCTCAACGAAGAAGCGGTGAAAACCGTTCGGCGCTGGAAATTTCCGCCCGGAGGGGTCATGAAGCTGCAGCGGCCGATCGTCTTCGAGTTGCGCTGATCCGATCGCGCGGGGTTTGTTCTCTTCATCCACATCTGTCCCTGTTCCTCATGCTTGCCAACATCGTGGTCGACACCTTCATCGAGGGCGGTTGGGTCATGTGGCCCATTCTCGCCACCTTCTTCCTTGCCTTGTGTGTGATCCTCGACCGCGTGGTCTGGTGGCTGCGCCTGCGCTCGCGGATGCGACCGGAGCACCAGGAGCAGGCAAGGGAGGCGCTGGGAACCGGCGATTTCCGCCGGGCATGGGAGCTCACACGCGATGCGGACGATCCCTACCTCGCCAATCTCGCCGCAGGCATCGGCCACGCGCACACCTCGATGCTCGCCTCGATGCAGCTGCACGCGATGCAGTGGATCGAGAAATCCGAGGCACGCATGTGGGTGATCAGCACCATGATCACCCTGGCACCACTGCTCGGCTTGTTCGGTACGGTGGTCGGCATCATGGGCTCGTTCTCATTTGTCGGCGACGAGCAGCTCGCCGCGGAAAAAGTCTCCGGCGGGATCGCCGAGGCGCTGATCGCCACCGCGGCGGGCATCGGCATCGCCATCCTCTGCCTGCTGCCCTACAATTTCTTCCGCAAACGCGTCTCGGTGCTGCGCGGATCGTTCGAGCGCTGGATCAACCACAGCGAACTGCTGGTGAAATCCGCCAAGGAACACGGACACGACCTCGAGGGGTTTGCCCTGGAGACGCAAGAACGCTTCGCTTCAAGACCCAAGACGCAAGAGTAAGATGACGCGGCTCGTTTTCATCGAATGGTCCCGGATGCGGGTCGCGTGACCTGTGCACTTCCTCTTTTCCTCCTTCATGCCCGTCAATCTCCACAGCCCTGCCGACGACGAAGGCGACGAGGCCCGCATCGAGGTCATCCCGCTCATCGACATCATGTTCTTCCTGCTCGCGGCGTTCATGCTGGTGAGTCTGAGCATGACGCACATGAAGCGGGTGCCGCTCGATTTGCCCGAGGCGTCGACCGCCGTGGCCGACACCAGCGAGCCACCGTACCAGATCGCGATCGATGCGAATGGCGTCACGACCTGGGAGGGCGCGGTGGTCACGCTGTCGGAAATCACCGCGCGCCTGCGGGCGGCCGGTGCGGATGCCGCCACCCGGGTGATGATTTCCGCCGATGAAAACGCGCGCCACAAGCAGGTGCTCGGCGTGCTCAACGCCGTGCGCGCCGCCGGCGTGTCGCGGATCCAGTTCGAAACCGAGGATTGAATGAACAGTCCGCGATTCCTCACGATGCTCAATGCGGTCGGCTGCCTCGTGCTCGGCGCGTGGGTGGTCGTGCAGTGGCTGCGCGAGCGCGAGGCCGATCTGCAGGCCGACCGCCTGCGCGCCGGATTGGCCGAGGCAAGGGCGCTGGCCGACGCCGAGGCGACCCGCCGTGCGGCGCTCGAGCGCGACATCGCCGTGCTCAAGGATGCGGTCGGCTCGACCCAGCGGTCGGCCGAGGAATCGGCGCGCGGATTGGCCGAACGCGACGGCGAAGTGGGCGCGCTGCGCGCCGAACTCGACACCGCCCGCTCGCGGCTTGCGGAATGGGAGGATGCGGTGCGCGCGCGCGACCGCCGCATCCGCGAGTTGGAATCGCAACTCGCCGAAGCCCGCAAACGACTGGTCGAGGCAGTGGAGCGATTGAAGACGCGGTGAAGCGAGTGAGAAGTGGATGAAGGGAGATGGGTGATTGGTGATTAGGGAAGAGGGGAAGAGGATCGAAGCGCGCCTTGAAAGAGAGCGGTCCGCGCTCTTCAAAGGGGGGTACGGGCGGCTCGCCCGTTCTTTTCTTCAACGCAGACGAGCCGAGGCGGAGCACCCCATCGCCAAAAGGTAGGGACGAGCGGCCCGCTCGTCCGTGACATCCCACCCCGCCGGCTGCGCCGTGAGAGTGGGCCGGTCGAGGCCGACCAGCCCTACCTTGGGCAAATGGGGTCAGGCTGCAAATCTTGACAAAAAGTCCCGCATCATTGTCCTGCATCGGCATCGAGAAACCATTGTACCGGGTGGATCACTTCGACGAAGTCGGGGACAGCGGCTTTTGGCGGGAGCGGATCGAGGACCAGCAGCACGCTCCGGGTTTCCGGTTGCGAGGTCCCGGCTTCGACGAGCGGGCGCAGTTCGCGAGCGAGCGTGGCGGGGTCGGCGGCGTTGGCGCAAACCTGGACGAGCATTGGATTGCCGCAGGGGTCGACGGCATGGAAGTCCGCTTCGTGTCCCTGCGGGCTGCGGTAGTAGTGGACTTCGCAGCCGCGTCGCAGCAGTTCGATGAACACGGCGGTTTCGAACGCGTGTCCGAGATTTTCTCGGCCGGTCCGTTCGTAGACCGGGATGAGTCCCGGGTCGATGGGATAGGCTTTGCGCGGGTTGACCATGCGTTGCCGTTCCGAGGCGGCGAGCAGCGAGGTGGTTCGGATGAGGAAGGCGTCTTCGAGATGGGCGAGGAAGGCGTGCAGGGTGTCCTTGGAGACCGGGATTCCCTGGGATTTCAGCGAGTGGTAAAACTTCTGGATGCTGAACGGGGCGGCGGGATTGCCGAGCAGGTGTCGTTGCAGCCATCGCAGGGAGACCGGATTGGAAACTTGGTGGCGTTCGATGACGTCGCGGAGAATCGCGACATCGACATAGCCTTGGAGGAGTTGTCGGCGGTCGCGCGGATCGCTGTTCTGGGCATCGGGGAAGCCGCCTTCCGTCAGGTAGTCGCGGAAGGCCTTTTCGAGGGTGGAGCGTTCGGCCTTGGCAAGGAAGCGCCAGTCTTTTTTCGGCAGGAGTCCGCGGTGGGCGAGGGCTTCCCGGAAGCTGAAGGGAAACACGGTGATTTCCATGGCGCGGCCGCGCATGCTGGTGTGGACCTCGCGACTGAGCATGGCCGCGGACGAACCGGAGACGAAGAGGCGGACCTTTTCGCTGTCGAGGATGCGGCGGGCGAACGTTTCCCAGCCCTTGACCAATTGGATTTCGTCGAGAAAGAAGGTCACTTCCCTGCGGCTGCGGAATTCCGGATGCATCCGGTAGTACGTTTCGAGCAGCGCGGAGAGATCCGAGGCATCGATGCCCGCGAGCCGGTCGTCCTCGAAGTTGAGCAACACCAGCGACTCGCGCGGCGCACCGGAGTCCAGGAGGTCGGCGAGGCATTGCCAGAGAAAGCAGGTTTTGCCACTGCGCCGCATGCCGATCACCGCCATCGCCTTGTTCGGGATCCGCGGCAGCCGGATCTCGCGCCGGGTGAGGCGCGGCAACGCGGCGGAGAGCGATTCGGTCAGCTTGCTCTGTAGGATTTCCTGAATTTGTCCTTTCATGGAGGTATTAATTGGTATTATTTATCTTTTTGTAAAGGATAAAATGCTAAGGATTTGGTGAGGTAGAGCTTAAAGAAGCGTGGGCGTCTCGCCCACATTCGACCAAAGTGGGCGAGACGCCCACGCGCCTTGAAAAAGATTCGGCCGGTCGAGGCCGACCAGTCCTACCTTGAATGTGGATGCGCTGCCGCGGATCTGCCTGATCTGTCGCGCTTCAGGCAGGCAAGGATGCCCGTCCTCCGGCAAGAGAGCGGGCTGTGCTATTGCAAAGGGGAGCACGCGCAAGCAATTCCCAAGAGATCGCTCCGTCCCCATCCAACATTCAAAATCCAGCATTCAACTTTTCCACCTCTATTTGGCCGCAGGATTTGCACTTGGATGCTTCCAAGGGATCGGCTGAACTCAGTGGTCATGGTTTCCGCATCCGGGCATTGGCGACGAAGCAAGGATCTTGCCCGGGCGATCCTTGCGGACCGCACCGAGCGTCGCCTTTGGATGTTCCGCGTCGCGCTCGTGCCGTTGCTCATGCTCGCCGCAGGACTGTGGTGGATCGATGGCTGGTTGATGCAAAGCGCCGTCCGGTTTCTCGCTTGGTGGGGTTTTTGCGGCCTTGGGACTCTGGTGTTGTTGATGTTTGCGATCTTCGATGCGCTTTGCGTGATCAGGGAAGAGCGGGGCCGCCGACCTTAGGGAGTGGCGTCCTGGGGGAAACCCGGTCGTTGCGGCCGACTTCTGGATCACGATCCTTTGGCGTTGCCCGGCCGGGGGTGGGGCGTGTTAGCCTCCGGCGGTTCGACTCGAAAACCCCACGCCCATGACCACCAAACCCCGCCTCTCGTTCTGGCAGATCTGGAACATGTCCTTCGGCTTCCTCGGCATCCAGTTCGGCTTCGCGCTGCAAGGCGGCTTTATGTCGCGCATCTTCCAGACGCTTGGTGCCGAAAAGGACAAGCTGCCATTGCTCTGGATCGCTGCACCACTCACCGGCCTTCTGGTTCAGCCGATCATCGGCTACCTCAGCGACCGGACTTGGCATCCACTGCTCGGTCGGCGTCGTCCTTATTTTCTAATTGGCGCGATCCTCAGCTCAATAGCGCTGGTGTTCATGCCTCACTCACCCACGCTATGGATTGCCGTCGGCCTGTTGTGGCTTCTGGATGCGTCTATCAACATTTCGATGGAGCCGTTCCGCGCGTTGGTGGCTGACAAGTTGCCGGAAAGCCAGCGCTCCTACGGCTTCGTGCTACAGACCCTGATCATCGGCATTGGAACATGGGTTGCGAGCAACCTGCCGTGGTTCGTGACTCAACTGGGCGTGCCAAATGAAGCTGGCCCGGGCGTGATACCGCCGTCGGTAAAAATTGCCTTCGCAATCGGCGCATTCGTGCTACTTACCACTATCTTGGTGACGGTATTCACGACCCGCGAATATCCGCCTGATGACCTTGACGCCTTCCGCGCTGAAACCCAGCACAGTGGAAATTTTCTAGCCGAGATCGCGAGCAACATCGCGCATATGCCGCGGCAGATGTTGAAGATTGGTGTCGTGCAGTTCTTTAGCTGGTTAGCGTTCTTTAGCATGTGGAGCATGGCAACGCCGGCGTTGACCGAGCACGTTTTCAAAGCGCCTGCGCCAGACCCGAATGCCTTTGACATGGCTATTCCAGCGCAAGCCGAGGCCTTCGCCAGTGCGAACCAAGCATACCAGAATGCGTCCGATCTGGTCGGCTCCTATATGGGCAACTACGGACTATCGTCGATGGTTGTTGCGCTGCTGCTCGCGTTTTATGCGGCACGACGACCGGTCCGCCGAAAGCTTGTACACTTTACCGCGCTCATGCTTGGTGGTTTGGGCTTCCTATCGATGGCTGTAGTGCCCGCGCCAATTTGGTTAATCGGCTCGTTTGCTTTAGTAGGCGTTGCCTGGGCCAGCATTCTTTCGATGCCATACGCGCTACTCGCCAGCTACGTCGAGGAGAGTAAGATGGGTGTTTATATGGGTATTTTCAACATGTTCATTGTGATTCCACAGATTGTCGCGGCGACGATGCTGGGACCAACCTTGCGCGCGCTGTTTGAAAATCGTCCGATTTATGCTCTCATCATCAGCGGTGCCAGTTTGATTGTCGCCGCCCTGGCCACGACGCGGGTCCGCTCAGCCGGAGATGCCGTCCCGCTGCATGCCGCAGGCCACTGAAATTCCCAGTGATCCCGATATCCATGATGCAACGATTGTGGTTCACCCTTGGATGCATGGCTGCAATGACTGCTCAATCCCATGCTGAAAGACCACAGCGCCCGGTGATCTATCAGTTGATGGTGCGCACGTTCGGCAACGCCAACGAAACGCGTAAGTTCAACGGCACTCTGGCGGAAAACGGCTGCGGCCGCTTCGCCGACATCAACGACGCGGTCCTGTCATCGCTCAGGGAAATGGGCTTCAACCACCTCTGGCTCACCGGTGTGCTCGAGCAGGCAAGCGGCACCAGCCATCCGGGGCGTCCCGCCGATGATCCCGATATCCTCAAAGGCATCGCCGGAAGCCCGTATGCCATCAAGGATTACTTCGACGTTTGTCCGGATTACGCGGTCGACCCTGCGAAGCGGTTGGATGAGTTCAAGCAGTTGCTGGAGCGCTGCCGCCGCCTCGGTCTCAAGGTGCTCATCGACTTCGTGCCGAACCATGTCGCGCGCTCCTACGCATCGGATGTCCGGCCTGATCTTTCCTTCGGTGTCCACGACGACACGACGGTGTTCTTTCATCGCGACAACCACTTCTTCCATCTCCAGCCGTATCATCCCGGTGGCGGACCGCCGCTCCGGCTGCCCACCGATGGAAAACCCGGCTGCGACGGACGATTTGATCCGGAGGCATCCGTCGGCCGCGTCACCGGCAACAACGTCGTATCGTGGTCGCCATCGATTCACGACTGGTACGAGACGGTGAAACTCAACTACGGGCACGATTTCACCCGCGGACGCGACACGTCGCACCTGCCGCGCTCCGGCGCGCCGCCCGAGGATGTCCCGCGCACCTGGCGCACGATGGACGAGGTGCTCGCCTATTGGCAGAACCTGGGCGTGGACGGCTTCCGCGTCGACATGGCGCACATGGTGCCGATGGAATTCTGGCGCTGGGTTGTCAACCGCTGCCGCTCCCGCAACCCGGGGGTCTTCTTCACTGCCGAGGCATACGACAACGATCCGGCGAAACTCACCGACGGCCATGTGCTCGACGCGCTGCTCGAGGCGGGATTCGATTCGGTTTACGACGATCCGAGCTACGACATCCTCGAAGGCATCTACGACGACGGCAAGTGGGCGAATGATCTTGATCCGCTGACCTTTACCGGTGACCGCTTCCACAAGTCGTTGCGCTACGCCGAGAATCACGACGAGGTCCGCCTCGCGAATCCGAAGGTCTGGGGTGGCCACGGCATGAAGGTCGGCATTCCCGCGTCTGCCGTGCTCTTTGCGATGGGGCGCGGCCCGGTGATGCTGTACCACGGCCAAGAGGTCGGTGAGCCCGCGGTCGGCGCAGAGGGGTTTGGCGGCGATGACGGCCGCACCTCGATCTTCGATTACGGATCGATGCCGGAATTCGTGAAATGGGTGAACGGCGGCAGATACGACGGCGGCCGCCTGTCACAGGCACAAAAAAACCTGCGCGCATGGTACGGCAGGCTGATGGGTGCGGTGAACGATCCGGCGTTCACCCGCGGCGATTTCTACGGGCTCAATCACTTCAACAAACCCAACCCGTCATTCGGGAGGGTCGGCGGCGAATCGGTTTCGGGTCATTGGTTGTATGCGTTCCTGCGCCATGACGCGAAGTCGTGCCGGGCATTCCTGGTGGTCGCGAATTTCCATCCCCAGGAAACGCTCTGCGGTGTCCGCATCCGCATCCCGGACGATGCCCAGTCGTTGCTGACTCGCGAGTCTGTGGATCCTTGGCGTTTTACCGATCAACTGGGCTCCGGTTGGTCGGGCACAAGCTCCCGGGCTGCCTTGGCGGGCGAGGGGGCTGCCATGCCCGACCTCCCGCCATGCTCCGCCTTGTTGCTCGAAATCGGCAATCCCTAGGCCTCGGTCTGGACGAGGCAAGCAGACGCTCGCTGCCCGATCACTCGTCAAGAACCTGCGCCGCGGACCTGCTTCACCGCATCGATCAAGGGTTGGACGAACCGTCCCACGGCCTCTGCAGGTGCATCCGGATGAAGTTCGACCTGCTTGACGATCGCCGATCCGACGATGACACCGTCGGCGGCGGCAGCGACCATCCCGGCCTGTTCCGGAGTGCTGATGCCGAAGCCGACGCAAACCGGCACGCGGCTGTGTCGGCGGATGGACTCGACCATTTCGGAAAGATGTTCCGACGGTCCACCATGCGCGCCGGTGACGCCGGTCCTCGACAGTGCGTAAATGAATCCCTCCGAGGCGTCCGCCAACATGGCCATGCGTTCCGGCGGCGTGTTCGGCGCGATCAGGCGAATCCGCCTGAGCCCGTGCGCGCCCGCCGCCATCTCGCGGTCAAGCGCTTCGTCCGGTGGTAGGTCGAGCAGCAGGACGCCGTCGGCCCCGGCCGCCGCTGCATCGCGATGGAATGCCTCAAAACCGTACGTGAACACCGGGTTGAGATAAGTGAACAACACCAGCGGAGTCTCGCTCGTCACGCGGAATGCGCGCACCAGCTCGAGCACGCGTGCGGTCGTCATGCCGGATTTGAGCGCGCGCTCGGCGGCCATCTGGTTGACAATGCCGTCGGCCAGCGGATCGGAAAACGGCAGGCCCAGCTCGATGATGTCCGCGCCGGCGTCGTCGAGTGCTTTGAGAATGCGCAACGATTCGTCAAAGCATGGATCTCCGGCGGCGACATAGGCGATGAACGCCTTGCGGTCGCTCGCGCGGAGGCATTCGAAGGTGTGGTCGATGCGGTTTGCCATGGGAATCATGCAACGTTGAGAATCGTGGCGGCGGTGGTGAAGTAGATCAACATCCCGGAGACATCCACCAGCGAGGCAAGCGACGGGGCGGAGACCACCGCCGGGTCGAGACGGACCGATCGTGCGGCGATCGGAAGCAGCGCGCCAAGCACCGTGGCGGAAAGGACCTGCATGGTGATCGCCGCCGCAACCGCAAACGCCAGGTGGTTGAAATCGAGAGCGGCATCAGGCCGACCCTGCAGCTGCGGCAACAGCAGACCGATGAACGCCGCAATTGCAAGGCCGAGAGTCAATCCCAGAAACAACCCGGTGCGCATCTCCTTCCACGCGATCCGCAGCGCGTTGCCTGCCCCGATCTCGCCCAGCGCCATGGCCCGGATGACCATCGTCGCCGCCTGACCGCCGGAATTGCCGCCTGCGGCGACGACCATCGGCAGGAACAACGACAGCACGAAGGCTTTTTCGAGCACTTGGCTGTAGCGGTACATCACGTAGCCCGAGGCGATCGAGACGAATGCCAGTCCGACGAGCCACAACACCCGGCGGCGGTACTGGGCCGCGACACTGGTGTTGAGATAGGAGATTTCGGATGCCTCGCCGCCGATGCCCGCGAGTTTCTCAATGTCCTCGGTGGACTCCTCCTGCAGGATCTCCAACGCATCGTCGTAAGTGATCACGCCGAGCAAATGATGAAATTCATCAACCACCGGCAGCACCACCAAATCATACTTGGACAAGGTGCGCGCCGCCTGTTCCTGGTCGGCACTGGCAAGGATGCACTCGTCGGCCTCCTCCATGATCTCGCGCACCGGCGTGTCCCAAGTGCTGAATGCGAGATCCCGCAGGCGCACCTTGCCGACCAGGCGGCCTTGCTCATCGACCACGAAAATCCGGGCGAGTGTCTCGGCATCGTCGCGGTCACGCTTCAATACGGCGATCGCCTGCTTGACCGTCATGTCCGCCGTGATCCGGCCGATATGGGTCGTCATCCGCCCGCCAGCCGTGTCTTCGCCGTACTTGAGCAGGCTTTTGGTCAGCTCCTTGTCGCGCGGACCCAGCAGGCTGAAGTAGCGCACCCGCGTCTCCTCGCTCACCACTTGGAAGACGTCCACCCGGTCGTCGTCCGAGAGATTGCCGAGGAGCACCCGCAATTGGGCGGGCTTGAAATGGTTGAGTGCCTCCTCGATCAGTGAATCGGGCAACTCGGCGATGACATCGGTCGCCAATTCCGGGCCGATCGTCTTGAGGAGCAAATCACGCTGTTCGTCGTCGAGCCCTTCGTAGAGCGCCGCGAGGTCGGCGTAGTGCATGTCCTGCGCGCAGGTGAGCACGGCGGCCGCGTCCGACGCTTCCAGTGCGCGGCAAAGCGTGGCTCCCGGG
>VHCM01000010.1 GCA_016871685.1 Verrucomicrobiota bacterium | reverse complement strand
GCCGCAGCGCTCCGCTGCACGAGGGATTCACGATCGAGTGGAGCAGTCATGGCCCGGCACCTCTGCAGCTCGAAGTGCGCTGAAGTCGGGAAGGGGGGTAGAGAGTTTCAAGTGTTCAGTTTCAAGGATGAAGAGGGTGATCGGTGATTGGTGATTGGTTATTAGGGAAGAGGAAGAGAAAGAAGATGTGCGGAGGAGAAAGGGGGGCACGGGCAGCTTGCCCGTGATCTTCTTCAAAGCAATCGATCCTAGTGATCGATCCGCGCGCAGCCCGGGGAGCGTCGGCATCCTTGCCGGCATCGCCCTGCGTCCCGCGGGGCGGCAAACGGGAGCGCGAAAGACAAGCAGGGAACGCCCAAAGGCAATCGCACCCAGCCCGCGGACCGCACTCGCGCAGCACCTCTTCCTCGTTCTTCAACTCTTGCGTCTTGCGTCTTGAAGTCTTGCTTCTCCCTCCGCCACGCGCTGCTGCGCCAACACCCGGCGACTGGCCTCGGCATAGCCGGTTTCTTTGCATTCCAGCTCTGAAAAATCCAGCGGCAGGACGAGTTTGCCGCCCTTGTGGCGCACGTACTCGGCGAGCGCCCGCAGCGCCCAGCGCAAAATCGTCGCGGAGCTGACCTGATAACATCGCGCCAGCTCCTCCAGCCGCGCCATTTCCTCGTCCTCGAAGCGAACCGTGATCCCTTTCTTGCCCGCATTCCTTCCAGCCATAGCGGCAATGATGAAGGATCAGGAATTTGGCTTCAAGATGATCTCGCATTCGGTGCGAATCGGTGCAACATGGTGCGCATGGAAAAAATCCGATTCCGATTGGATGCGGAAGAACAGCGCCTGCTCGACGGACTCAAAGCGCTTGGATTCGAATGCGATGAGGATGCCTTGCGCCAAGCTGCCCTCGCCTGGATCGAGGCGAGAATGAAGGAGAGGCCGACCCAAGATCCGACCTCGGCATTGCGTCGCAAGAAACCCCGCCGTACGCGCGGAGGCTCCGGGAATTGAGCGCAGCGGATTGGGAAATCCCGGTGACGCTTGATCGCCGCCCCATGCCTCTGCTGATGTGTGCCGCATGCAGATACGCAACCGCGAGCACCAGACGCCATTCACCACCAAGGACGGATCGACCATCCGCAGCCTGCTGGACAAGTCGAACGCGCCGGTCACCAACCAAAGCCTCGCCGAGGCGATGCTGCCCGCCGGAGCGGTGACGGAACTCCATCACCACAAACTCAGCGAGGAGTTCTACTACATCCTGTCGGGAAGCGGCACGATGGAAATCGATGGCATGGAGCACCCGGTGATCGCGGGCGATGCCGTGCTCATTCCCGCCGGCGCATGGCACCGGATCCGCGCGGACTCGGCTCTGCAATTCCTCTGCTGCTGCGCACCCCCCTATGCGCACGAGGATACCTATTTCGACTGACCGCCATTCCGCCGACGCCCGCTCTCGGCAGCCACTGCAACTGACACTGCGGGAATTCCGGTCGCTTCGACCGGCCGTGACGCAGAAATCATCAAACCACGGATGGCACGGAATTCACGGATGGAAGAAATGATTCCGCCGGGGCAAATATCGGACTTGATCGACTGGGTTGGCGCTAACGAAATCCAAGCATCATGAAATTCACGAGGTTCGCGATCTGCCTGTGGCTCGTTGGCGTGCTGGCGTTTGTGTGGGTGGCGGCGCCCGCAGTCGCGCAACCGCTCGTCGAGCAGCGCTTCGTTCCCGCATCGATGGTGGGCGGGATGGAGCCCCATGGATCGATCGGGATGGAGTCGGCAGTTGATGAGCCGAAGAATCCGGTTGCTGATGATGTGGCCGATGGTTCCGGGGCATCTGCCGCTCCCGGTGATCGTGCGTGGTTGCTTGCGGTGTTGCTGGTCGCGATCGGTGTGCCGTACTGGCTGGGTGTGGCCTGTGTGAAGCGATGCCATCGCGAAGGTTGGACGGTGTACACCAAGCGGCGTCATGTCGTGGCATGGGCAATCCTGCCGCCGGTCTTGTTGCTTGCCATTCTCTTTCTCCTTGGCGGCAATGGAGAATCCCGTGCGGTGCGCGAGTCCGACGAAGATCCGGCCACCTTGGCAATGTTGATATTTCCCGTTGCGTGGCTGGCGTTGCAGGCGCATGCGGCTGCGCGCCTCAACCCGGGGTTGGGTGCGCGCTCTTGGTGCATTGTGTGGCAAGCACGCGTGGGCGCGGCCTTGATCGCACTCGTCGTGTCCTGGTTTCTGCTCACGACGCTACAATCGAAACCGCGCGATGGTCAGTCGCACGCTCAGCACGCCGTGCGCAAGGCGCTTTGGCTCGCAGTGCTGGGATGGATCGGTGCGACGTATCTGAATTTTGTTTGCGATCCGGCAAAGGCGAGGCTGCGAACACACGAGGCAGAAGTGTAAGCTGTGGAGGTGTGAGGGCGCGGCGAGGTGATGCGAAGGTGTGTCGTGCAGCAGATGCCGCAGGCTGGAAGCCCGCGGTCCGCGACAGGCAGGGATGCCTGTCTTCCAATCAAGGGGCGAGTTGGACAAGCGGGGCCGCTGGTCCCTCCCGTGGTGGATCTGACAGGCAGTGATGCCCGTGCTCTGGCATCATTCCAATCCGCGATCGGCGAGATCGTCCTCGTCCCAGCCGAGGTAGTGGCCGAGTTCGTGGAGATAGGTGATGACGACTTCGTCACGAAACCCCCGTTCGTCGCAATCGACCCAGTCCCACAGGTTGTCGAGAAACAAGCGGATGCGCGGCAGATCGGAGGGGTCGTCGTCACAAGAGGCGTCGGAGCCCTCGAAGAGCCCGAGTTCGTCGCCGACCAGACCTTCATCGGTCGGGTCGGCCTGATCCGACATCTGTTCGAGCGACAGGGCGACCCGTTCGGCCGCTGCCATGACATCGGTAGGCAGCGTGGCGATCAGCGCGTCGATTTCCTCCGAGGCCCATTGGCACAGCGTTGCCAGATTCCGGTTCATCGCGCGGGAGGATTTGTCACGAACCCCCCGTGAACTCAACGTCTGTCCGATCTCCACCCCAACGGGTCACCGGGCAATTTTTTCAAAAAAGAACTGCGGATTCGAGAAAAAGCCGCTGATCAAGTGGGATTGACGGGAGGTTTTGGCGAAAAACCGTTGAAAATCAGGCATTTAAAAATTTATGAGCGATTTCGAATTTTCCTCTTGTGGGTTTGGTGTATTTCAGTGTACTTCACACCCACTCGGGTGCAGTCCGAGGTCATTCCAGTGAATTGTCATTCCCAGCGCCACACGGGGTTTCACCCCTACAAGATGGATCCCAAGTTTCGGGTATCCATTCCGATGGCGTGGCGTCCGCCGTCGGGCGAGGGCTTGTACCTGTTGTTTTCGCAGGTGCATGCGATGCCGGTGGTCAAGGTGTTGGGTTGCGAGGCCTACGGCGAGAAGGTCGGGCTGATCCGCGACAGCGGCAAGTCGCCGGCGGAGAAGGGTCGGCTGCTGGGTCGGCTGGCGATGTTGTGTCGCGAGGTGACGATCAACGACCAGGGCAAGTTGCTGGTGCCGAAGGATTTGAGCGAGAAGGCGGGCATTGCGGCGGATTCGGATGTCGTGCTCGCGGGTCGTGGCATTCACTTTGAAATCTGGAGCAAGGAGCATTTCGACCAGGTGCTGGCGATCGAGACCGCGCAGGACGAGGACGACGATCTCGGCATTTTCTGAAATTTCTCAAACCCCATCATTCCGGATCATCATCGACAGGGATTCCATTCATGTGGCCGCAACCGACAATCCGTTTTTCAGGCGCGCCGGGCGTGCTTGCCGGGACACGGGTCGGCGGCTGGTCTGCGATCATTTTCGGGATGGCCGCGCCGCAAGGGACGGCGGCGCGTCATCCTTCACGAACGGGCGTCCGCTCCGCATCCGGCTGGTTGGCGGGGCGGCGTCCGCGGTTTTTCCCAGGGATGCGGTGTGGTGCGCAAGGGACGGCGCGCGGCACCGCAAGTGACGCGGATACCCGCTCCGCTCCCGGCTGGTTGTCGGAGCGGGTGTCCGTGAGTTTTTCCGCGAGCGTGGCGGAGTGCGGGGCGGATGAGGCGGGAGAATCGTGCGATGCGGATGGCGGTGTGGGTGGCTACCACGTGCCGGTGATGGCCGACGAGGTGTGCGGGTGGATGGGTGCCGGCGAGGGCGCGTGGATCATCGACGGCACGCTGGGTGGTGGTGGTCACAGCGAACGGTTTCTCGAGGCGGGCGCGAGTGTGTTGGGGGTCGATCGCGATCCCGAGGCGTTGGCGCACGCGCGTCGGCGGCTTGCGCGCTTCGGCGGGCGTTTCACAACTTGGGAGGGCAACGTGGCGGATGCCGAGCATGCGCCGCAGTTGCGTGCGGGGATGCGTGCCGATGGGTTGCTGCTCGATCTCGGTGTGTCGACGCGCCAGCTCGACAGCGCGGCGCGCGGGTTTTCTTTTTTGCGCGATGGTCCGCTCGACATGCGCATGGGGCCGTCGAGCCGCCGCACCGCCGCCGAGGTGGTCAACACGTGGAGCGCGGACGAGCTGACGAGGATCCTGCGTGAGTATGGCGAAGAGCCCGCGGCGCGGCGCATCGTGTCGGCGATCGTCGCTCATCGTGAGAGCCGGCCGTTTGCGACGACCGCCGATCTTGCCGGTTGCATCGAGCGGGTGGTCGGTCGCCGCGGCCGCGTGCATCCGGCGACGCGTGCGTTCCAGGCCTTGCGCATGGCGGTGAACGACGAGTTGGATTCGCTGGCTGCCGCGTTGGAGATGGCGCCGCGCGTGCTCAAGCCGGGCGGTCGGTTGCTGGTGATCACGTTTCACAGCCTGGAGGACCGCTTGGTGAAGCGTTTCCTGCGCCGTCATTCGCAAGCGATGCTCGACGATCCGTCGTGGCCCGCGCCACGTCCGAATCCGGAGCGGCGGTTCGATCTTCCCGTGCGTGGCGCGGTGAAGCCGTCGGCGGAGGAGATCCGCGCCAACCCGAGGGCCCGCAGTGCGAAACTGCGTGTCGCACGACTTTCCGAATGCCAGCCATGAACCGCCGCCGGGACCAACCACGCACGCCGGCCTCCGTGGTCGGCGCATGGATTTGCTGCCTGGTCCTTTGCATCTACGGCGGCACGCAGTACGTCCGCTTGAAGAACCGTCAGATCCAGACCCAGCGCCAGATCGAGCGCGTGCGGCAGGACATCGACAAGCTTCGTTACGAGATGACCGGCGATGGCATGCGCATCGACGAATTGCTTCATCACGTGAAGATGACCGAATCGCTGCGGGCGAATCGCTCCGCGCTGCAGCCCGTTTCCTCCGGCGTGATCGAGGAGGTGATGCCTGCCGCCGATCGCGTGCCGCGCCGTGGTGTCGCGGCCGCCGCACCCTGACCCGTGAACAAGGCATTCCAACTGCGCTGTTCGATCCTCTGCGGGATCCTAGTCTTCCCGCTGGGGTTGCTGTCCGGCCGGCTGCTGGAGATCCAGTGGCTCGACCGCGGACGCTTTGTTGATGAGTCGCGCCGTTCGTATCAGCGCACCGAAGTGCTGCCGGCGATGCGTGGCAACATCCTCGATCGCAACGACGTGCCGCTGGCGCAGAGCATTCCCGCGACCACGGTGTACATCGACATGAACCACCTGCGCAACGATCCGGGACGGCTGCGGGCGTTGGCGCTCAAGGAGGCGGCGATGGATCCCGGTTGGCACGCGCTGGGTGAGGAGGCGAGGAGCCGCGCGGTGCAGCGAATCGTCAAGCGACTCAAGACGGAGATGCCGAAGGAGGACGTGTCCGCCGCCCATCTCGATCATGCAGCGGACGTGCTCGCGCGGCCCTTGGGCATGAAGCGCGCCGAAATCCGTTCGATGGTGAAGAACGCGCGTGCCCAATGGTTTCCGATCGCGCGAAACCTCGCTGAGGACGAAGCCGACAAGGTCCGCGAGGCGATCGCGGCTCATGCCATCCGCGGATTCCGGATGGAGCGCGGATTCCGCCGCTGGTATCCCTCGCCCGACATGGCACCCCATCTCGTCGGTTACACCGGCGAGAGCGAGGAGGACGACGGCCGCGGCGGCCTGGTCATTCGCGAGAGCGGCAAGTTCGGAGTCGAAGCGGTGATGGACGCGAGGTTGCGCGGCACCGACGGCTGGCAGCGCGGCAACCGTGTGAATGGCAAGCTCATTCCCGGTGGCACCGAAGAGCGGATGGCCCCGCAAACGGGACTCGACGTGCGGCTGACCCTCGACCTCGGTCTGCAACGGATTGTCGAAGAAGAGCTGGACTGGGGGCTTGCGGAGTTCGACTCGAAGCGGGGAGCGGTGGTGATGATCGATCCGAAGAGCGGCGAGGTGCTGGCGATGGCGAGTCGTCCGAATTTCAACCTGGCGGATCTGACGACCGTCAAGGACGCCGGTGCGAGTTATGCGTTGCAAACGATTTACGAACCCGGATCGACCATCAAGGTGGTGGCCGCCGCGGCTGCGCTCAACGAGGGGAAGGTCGGGCCGCAGAGCAAGGTGAACTGCCACAACGGGTTGTTCCAATCGGGCAAGGTCGTCGTCAGGGACGATCATCCGGCGGGATCACTGACGGTTGAGGGCGTGATCCAGAAATCAAACAACATTGGCACCTACATGCTGGGGCGTCAGGTCGGCGCGAAGAAGTTCTACGAATACATGCATCGTTTCGGATTCGGCCGCAGGACGGGCATCCAGTTGAGCGGCGAGTCATCCGGCACGGCCCGCGACACCAACAACCCGCTGGATTTTTCACGGGCCTGCTATGGTTATGCGGTGAACGTCACGCCGTTGCAGCTCGCCTGCGCGTACTCGGTGATTGCCGGCGACGGCAATCTGCGCAAACCGCTCATCGTCCGCGAACTCGTTGCCGGCGACGGATCGGTGGTCGAGTCGTTCGGCCCGGAGGTGGTGCACCGCGTGATCAACGAGCGGACCGCCGCCGCGATGCGCGGCGCGCTCGAGAAAGTGACCGAGGAAGGCGGCACCGCGACGCGCGCGACGGTGCCCGGCTTCCGCGTGGCGGGGAAAACGGGAACGGTGGTCAAGCACAACCCGAAGGGCGGATACCTCAACGGACGATACATCGTTTCCTTCGTTGGGATGATGCCTGCGGAGGAGCCCGCGTTTGTCTGCATCGTCGTGGTGGACGACCCGCGCACCACCAAGTGCCGGCACTATGGCGGCACGATTGCCGCGCCGGTGTTCAGCCGTATCGCTGCGCGCGCCGCCGTGCATCTGAACCTCAAGCCTGCCGGAGCCGCTCCCGTCACCGCGCAAGTCCGCAACACCGCCGACCCATGACGTTGCAGGAAATCGTCTGCAGGTTGCCGCAGGCCGGGCTCTCCGGGTCGGGGGCGATCGAGATCACCGCGCTGGCGTTGTCGTCGCAAGATGCCGGGCCGGGCGCGATCTTCGCCGCGATGCGCGGTGCGGCGACGGATGGTCATCGCTTCATCCCGGAGGCATGGCAGCGCGGTGTCTCCGCGGTCTTGGCCGAGACGCCACGGCCGGCCGATCTTGATCCGTCGCTGGCCTGGGTGCGCGTGCCGGACACGCGCGCGGCGGCCGCATCGATCGCTTCGGCGCTCGCGGGAGATCCGTGGCGGACGATGGCGCTCGTCGGCGTGACCGGTACCAACGGCAAGACCACCAGCGCGTTTTTGATCCACCACATCATGAAGTCCGCGTGGCACCGGGCCGGATTGATCGGCACGATTTGCGTGGACGACGGCGAGTCGGTGACGGCGGCGTCGCACACGACGCCGGATCCGGTCGGGCTGGCGGCATTGCTCGCGCGCATGCGCGACCACGGCTGCCGTGGTGTCGCGATGGAGGTGTCCTCGCACGGGATCGACCAGAAGCGCGTGCATGCGCTGGGTTTCGATGCGTGTGTCTTCACCAACCTGACGCAGGATCATCTCGACTATCATGGCACGCTCGACGCGTACTTCGATGCGAAGGCCTCATGGTTCCGCGAGCTGGCGGCGGACGGGCGCGGCAAGAAGCCGGTGGCGGTGATCAACACCGATGACGCGCGCGGAGCAGCCTTGGCCGCGGAGCTTGACGGGCGCATGCCGGTGTTGCGGTTCGGCTTCAACGTCCACAATGATTTCCGGGCGTTGCAGTTTCGCCAGAACGCGCGCGGGATGGAGTTCGGCCTTGCGGCGAAAGGGCGCGAGTTCCTTGTGCGCGCGCCGTTGATCGGCCGCTTCAATGTTCACAACCTGCTGGGCTCGCTTGCCGCGACGAGTGCGTGCGGGATCAGCCTGCGCGACGCGGTCGCGGCGGTGGCCGATGCGCCGCAGGTGCCCGGGCGCATGGAAAACGTCGGCAACGCGGGTGGGGCCACCGTTTTCGTTGATTACGCGCACACGCCCGACGCGCTTGAAAACGCGTGCCGCACGCTGCGCGAACTCGATCCGCGCCGCCTCATCACCGTGTTCGGTTGCGGTGGCGACCGCGATCGTGGCAAGCGTCCGCTGATGGCGGCCGCCGCCGCCGTTCACAGCGACGCATGTGTGATCACCTCCGACAACCCGCGATCCGAGGATCCGCTTGCGATCATCCGCGAGATCGAGGCGGGCATCGGCGGCGCGAGGCACGCGTGCATTGCCGACCGCGCCGAGGCGATCGCACGGGCGGTGGCCGAGTCGCGCTCGGGCGACATCATCCTGATCGCCGGCAAGGGCCACGAGACGACCCAGCAGTTCGCCGACCGGACGATCGAGTTCGACGACCGCAGGCATGCGGCGAAGGCGTTGCGCGAAAAGGCGCAGGCGATTGCAACCCAACGATGAATCCGCTGACCGCATCAGAGATCGCAGCACTCCTCGGCACGCGAGTGGCCGCCGGGGATGGCGGCGCGTTGGCCGACGGCGGCGTTTCGACCGATACGCGCACGATTTCCGCCGGCGCGTTGTTCGTCGCGTTGAAAGGAGAGCGCTTCGATGGCGACGCGTTTGTCGCCGAAGCCCTGGCGCGTGGCGCGCGGGTCGCGATCTGCGGTCATTGGGACGGCACGCCGCCGCCGGGCACCGCGGTGATCACGGTGGGCGACCCGTTGCTTGCGTTGCAGCGGCTCGCGCACATCTGGCGCAGGCAGCTGGATTTGCCGGTGGTGGCGATCACCGGATCCAACGGCAAGACGAGCACCAAGGATTTCACCGCGGCGGTGCTTTCGAAGCGCTTCCGGGTTTCCGCAACGCGGGGCAATCTGAACAACCACATCGGTGTGCCGCTCACCGTGCTGGCGACGACGCCCGGGCACACCGCGGCCGTCTGGGAGATGGGCATGAACCACGCGGGCGAGATCGCGCCGCTGTGCGAGATCGCCCGGCCGAAATACGGCATCATCACCAACATCGGCACCGCCCACATCGAATTCCTCGGCAGCCGGGACGCGATCGCCGAGGAGAAGGGAATGCTGGCCCGCGCGCTTCCTGCCGACGGCATCCTGTTTCTTCCCGCGTCATCGGATTATCATGAATCGCTGCGCCAGCGCACCAAGGCGTCGATCGTTTCGGTGGGCAACGGACGCGGCGTCGTGCGCGCCGAGGGACTCACGCCGGGCGAACACGGCACGGATTTCCGACTGGTCATCGACGGTGTGGGATCCGCCGACGTGAGGCTGCCGGTGCCGGGCCGCCACATGGTGACCAACGCGCTGCTCGCGGCAGGTGTGGGATGGAAGCTCGGCGTGCCGATCGACGAGATCGCCGACGCGCTATCGCAGGCGAGCCTCGGCGGAGGCAGGCTGAACCGGCATGTTTGCGATGGAGTTGTCGTGATCGACGACACCTACAATGCCAATCCCGAGTCGATGGCCGCGGCGATCGAGACGCTGGCCGAGGCACCGGTGCCTGAAGGCGGCGCGCGGCGCATCATCGTGCTGGGCCGCATGGGCGAGCTTGGCAGCCATGCGCCGACCGCGCACCGGCAGACCGGCGCCTTGGCCGCGCGGCGCGGGCTCACCGTGGTGGCCGTGGGCGAGGGTGCCGAGGGAATCGCCGAGGGTGCGGGCGGTGCCAAACATTTTCCCGATGTCTCCAAAGCGGCGAAGTGGCTGCGCGAGGAAGTCCGCCTCGGCGATATCGTCTTGTTCAAGGGCAGCCGCGCCGCCGCCGTCGAGCGCGTGATGCATGCCGCATTCCCCCAATCCACCTGATGCTTCCCGCCCTTTACGATTTCTGGTTCCAGGCGTTCGAGGCCGAGAAAGCCGCCGGACGCGAAGGCTGGGCGCACGCCCTCTCCTTCCTCAACCTCTTCCAGTACATCACGTTCCGCGCGGCCGCCGCGGGGCTGCTCGCCTTCGTGATCTCGCTCCTCGCCGGTCCGGCGGTGATCCGCAAGCTCATCTCGCTCAAGGTGGGTCAGCCGATCCGCACCGCCGAGGAAGTGCATCGGTTGGCCGAACTCCACGGCGGCAAGATCGGCACGCCCACGATGGGCGGCGTGCTGATCATCGGTGCGGTGCTCGCCGCCACGCTCGTCTGCGCGCGCGTGCTCAATCCGTTTGTCGCCGTTTGCGCCTGCACGATGACCGCCTGCGGGCTGCTCGGGCTCTGCGACGACTCGAAGAAGGTGATGGAGCGGAAATCCGACGGGATCAACGGCCGGACGAAGTTGTTGTGGCAATTCGTCATCGCGCTTACCGCCGCCGCGTTCCTGTACTTCAAACCGGAAATCTCCGGCAGGGGCGGTGTCACCGGCTACCTGCTCGGCGAACACACGCCCATCGGGATCGGAGCCGTGTGCTTTCCGCTGTTCAAGACACCGCTGGTGGATCTGGGCCCGTTCATCATCCCGTTCTTCGCATTGGTGATCGTCGGCTGCTCGAACGCGGTGAACCTGACCGATGGGCTCGACGGGCTTGCGGCCGGATGCACCGTGAGCACCGCGTTGGCCTACGCGTTGCTGGCGTATCTGGCCGGACATTATTTCATGGCGGTGGAGTACCTGGTGATTCCGCATCATCCGTTGTTGGGCGAGCTTTCCGTGTTCCTGATGGCGCTGGCCGGCGCGGGATTCGGGTTCCTCTGGTTCAACTGCCATCCGGCCCGGATGTTCATGGGTGACACCGGTTCGCTCGCCATCGGCGGCGCGCTCGGCACCGCGGCGATCTGCGCACGCCAGGAACTGCTGCTGGTGATCATCGGCGGCGTGTTTGTGATGGAGGCGCTCTCGGTGATCCTGCAGGTCGGCAGCTTCAAGCTGCGCGGCAAGCGCATCTTCCGCATGTCCCCGATCCACCACCACTTCGAGTTGCTCGGCTGGCACGAAAGCCAGGTGATCGTGCGCTTCTGGATCCTGTCGATCATGCTCGCGCTCTTCGGTGTCGCCGTACTCAAGATCCTTTGACAATGACTCTTGCCGGAACACATGTCGCGATCCTCGGTGTCGGCCGCAGCGGCCGGGCCGCGGCTGCGCTCGCGCTGCGTGAGGGCGCGCGCGTCTCGGCGTGGGACTCGTCGGGCATCGACGCCTTCGCCGACATGCCCGAGGGTGTCGAACTTCATCCGGACGCCGATATCGCCGACGGCCGCGCGCTCGTCTGCGACCTACTGGTGCTGAGCCCCGGCATCGAGACCGACGGTCCGTTCGCCTCGGCTTTTGCCACGGGCGCGGGTGAGGTGATCGGCGAGGTCGAGTTGGCATCGCGCCACTACGGCGGCACGATGGTCGGCATCACCGGCACCAACGGCAAGACGACGACCACGGCCATCATCGGCCGCATCCTCGAGCACGCCGGGATGGGGGGCACCCCATGCGGCAATTTCGGCACGCCTTTCGCCGAGGTGGTGATGCGCGCGGATCCGCCGCGTGCCGTGGCGCTCGAGCTGAGTTCGTTCCAACTTGAAACGATCCGCACGCTGCGCCCGCACGTCGCCGTGTGGCTCAACTTCGCCCCCGACCACATGGACCGCTATCCGGATCTCGCCGCTTACCACGCGGCGAAATCCCGGATTTTCATCAACCAGACGAGCGATGACGTCGCGGTGGTGCGCGGTGGTGAAGAGTTGCCGCCGCTGGCGGCGCGGGTGACGACCTTCTCGACCACCGATCCGGGGGCCGACTGGTTTTCGGACGGCCATGACATCCGGCATCAAGGGTCGGTGGTGCTTTCGCTCGACCGCGATACCGCGTTGCGCGGGCTGCACAATGCCGAGAACGTGATGGCCGCGATGGCCTCCTGCGCCGCGCTTGGCATCGCGCCGGAAGTGATGCGCGAAGCACTGCGCGGGTTCGCGCCTCCGCTGCATCGATGTGAATGGGTGCGCACGCTCGATGGAGTCGAATACCTCAATGATTCGAAGGCCACCAACCTGCACGCGCTCGAAAGCGCGTTGCGGTCGCAGACCCGTCCGGTCGTGCTGATCGCCGGCGGCAAGGAGAAAGGGCTCGATTATTCAACGGTGTTGCCATTGCTGCGCGAGAAAGTGCTGACCGCGGTGACGTTCGGTCAGATCTCGCGCCCGCTCGCGGCGGTTTTTTCGGATGCCGTGAGAACCGAGGCGGTCGCGACTCTTGAGGAAGCCGTGCAAGTCGCCCGCACCCTTGCGCCCGTCGGCTCCTGTGTCCTACTCTCGCCCGGCACCTCGTCGTTCGACCAATTCACCGGCTACGAGCAACGAGGCGACTCGTTCCGTGATCTCGTCCACCAGCTTCATTGACATCGAATCCGACCCATTGATCCCAAGACCATGAAAAACCGCATCATCCCAGTCAAACGCCGCAACCGATCGCACGGCATGTTCCATCGCCTCAGCGCGGCCGTCGCCAGACGCAGGCAGCGTGTGGCCGCCGGCGCGCCATCGGTCGACATCGACGACGAGGAGAGCGACGCCCGGATCGGTCGCGCGTTGTTGATCATCTTCGCGATCCATCTGCTCGCCGGTGCCTTGGTGTTCACCCATCACAAATACCTCAAGCACCGCTCGCCCGTGACTCCCGTCGCGACGGCACCTGCGGAATCCCGGAGTTCCGCGCCCGCCGAGGAGGTGCGGATCACCTACATCGTCAAGGAGGGCGATACCTACACATCGATCGCGGCCGCCCACCGGGTCGATGAGGCCGCACTGCGCGTGACCAATCGGCATGCGACGCTGCGCAAAGGACTGATCGTCGGCATTCCCAAGTCGTCGTCGGCCATCGCGAGCAGGCCGGATCCGGCCCTTGCGCCGACCGAACCCGAGGACGCTCCCGCCGCCGCAGTGGTGCGCACCGCGGCCAAGCCCGCCACCGAGGAAGGGCTGGTGCCCGCCGTCGATGTGAAGGACGCGCCCAAGGCGCGCGCCGTGGCAACCGCATCGGCCAAATCGCCAACCACAGCCCAAGGTGCCCGCTACGTCGTGAAGCCCGGCGACAGCATCTGGCGCATCGCCAACACCCACAAGGTGGACCAGCAGGAGCTGATGAAAGCCAATGGTCTTGATGATGCGCGCAAGCTGAGAAGCGGCATGACGCTGGTGATTCCCAAAGCCCCTTGATGTCGTCCGGTCATGGCCCGCCACTGCACAGTCCTGCTTGCCGCCGCGGTCGCGGTGTTGCTCGTGCTCGGGTTGGTGATGTTGGCCACCATTTCGCCGTGGGTGACCGATGAAAAAGATCTTGCGTTGCGTCAGGCGGTGATGGCGGTGTGCGGAGTTGTCGCGGGCTTGGTCGCCGCGCGTTTTCCACAGGACCCGCTGCGCAGGCTGGCGCCTTTCGCCTACGCCATTGCCTGCGTGTTGCTCATCCTCTGCTTTGTTCCCGGAGTGGCCGCGCCGCTCTACGGATCGAACCGGTGGATCCAGTTGCCGCTGATCGGCAACTTCCAGCCATCCGAGCTGGCCAAGCTGGTGGTCGTGCTCTGCCTGGCGACCTGGTACGCCCGCTGGCAGCCCGGCGTCGGATCATTTTGGCGCGGATTCGTCGTGCCCGGCATGATCGCCGCAATCCCCTTGGGACTCATTGCGATTGAAACCGATGTGGGCTCGGCGCTGGCGCTGGCCGCCACGGTTGGCGCGATGATGTTCTGCATCGGCGTGCGGCTGCGCTTCATGCTGCCGGTCGCCGCGTCCGCGATGCTCGGTGCCGCCTGGTTTGTCGGCAATGACCCGGTCCGCTGGAAGCGCATCGAGGCATGGACGGATCTCGAGACCCACAAGCTCGGCACCGGGATGCAGCAGTGGCGCTCGTTGGTTGCCTTCGGCAATGGCGGACCGACCGGCACCGGACTGGGCAACGGATCCGAAAAATTCGCCAACCTCGAACACTGCGAGTCCGACTTCATCTTCCCGATCATCGGCGAGGAACTCGGCCTGCCCGGCACGCTCACCGTCGTGCTCGCCTTCGTCTTGATCGCGATGGCCGGCTACGGCATTGCGATGCAGGCGCGCGACATCTTCAGCCGTTGCCTGGCCGTGGGGATCACCAGCATGATCGTCGTCCCGGCCATCGTGAACATCGCGGTGACCACCGCCGCCATCCCCAACGACGGCCTGCCGCTGCCCTTCGTGAGTTACGGTGGCACCAGTCTGGTCATCAGCCTTGCCGGCATCGGCATGCTCGCCGGGATCCACCGGCGCGCGCGCTCTGCGGTCGGCCTGCCGGTGATGCCGCTCAAGGCGGAGAAACGATACGCCGTGAGGCTGTGACCAAGGCATCGCCGATGCCGTGAGTGCCCGGTCATTTCGAGACGTTGAAGCGGAACTCGATCACATCGCCGTCCCTGACGACGTACTCCTTGCCCTCGATGCGCAGCTTGCCAGCCTCTTTGGCCGCTTGTTTCGATCCGAGCGTCGTGAGATCGTCGTAATGCACGACCTCCGCCGCGATGAATCCGCGCTCGAAGTCGGTGTGGATCACGCCCGCCGCCGCCGGGGCCTTGTCGCCGTCGCGGATCGTCCACGCGCGCGTTTCCTGCACGCCGGTGGTCAGGTAGGTGCGCAGGCCGAGCAGGTGATAGACCGCGCGGATCAGCGCCGAAACGCCCGAGTCGCCGACGCCCATATCCTTGAGAAACTCGGCCGCCTCCTCGGGCGGCAGCTCACCGAGTTCCTCCTCGATGCGCGCGGAGATCACCACCGCCTCGGATCCGCTGTGTTCGGCGGCGAAGCGGCGCACGGCGGCCACCAGCGGATGGGAGTCGGGATCGGCGGTGGCCGCGGCGATTTCGTTCTCGGCGACGTTGCACGCGTAGATCGTGCGCTTGTTCGAGAGCAGGAAAAAGTCGCGCACCAATGCCATGTCCTCGTCGCTGAACTCCAAGGTGATCGCCGGTTTTCCCTGATCGAGGTGCGGCAGGATGCGGCTGATCAGTTCGACCTCCTTCGCGGACTCCTTGTCGCCGCCTTTCGCTTTCTTCTCGCGCGAGGCGCGCCGCTTTTCGAGCGAGGCGATGTCGGCGAGGATCAGCTCCGAGTTGATGATCTCGATGTCGCGCACCGGATCGACGCGGCCGAGTTCGTGGATGATGTCGTCGTTCTCAAAGCAGCGCACGACTTGGACGATGGCGTCGGTCTCGCGGATGTTGGCGAGGAACTGGTTGCCGAGGCCCGCGCCTTCGGACGCGCCCTTGACCAGTCCCGCGATGTCGACGAACTCGATGGCGGTGGGCACGGTCTTCTGCGATCCCGAGAGCCTGGCGAGCACGTCGAGACGCGGATCGGGCACGGTGACGATGCCGACGTTCGGATCGATGGTGCAGAACGGGTAGTTGGCCGCCTCCGCCTTGCGGGTGCGGGTGACGGCATTGAAGAGGGTGGACTTGCCGACATTGGGCAGCCCGACGATTCCGGCCTTGAGCATGGCGGCGGGAGGGTGGACGCGATCGCCGCGTCAGGACGAGGAAAATCTCCGCCGGACCTCAGGACAACGCGTCGAGCATCGCCTGCAGGCGGTCGAGCTTGCCGATCCAGTCGGCCAGGCGTGCTTTTTCCTGATCGACCACATCGGCCGGCGCCCGGTCGACGAATCCCGGATTGCCGAGCTTGGCTTCGCAGCGGGCGACTTCGCCGCGGATCTTCGCGATTTCCTTTTCGAGCCGGGCGCGTTCGGCCGCGACATCGACGAGTCCTTCGAGCGGCAGGTAACATTCGCCGCACGGCGTGACGGCCGCGGGCGTGCCCTTTGGTGGATCGTAATCCGGCTCGAGCGAAATCGTGGCGGCACCGGCGAGCATCGCCAGCACGCGGCTTTCGGCATCGATCCAGGCCGGGTGGTTTCTCACGATGAAGCGCAGGTCGCGACGGGTCGCGACGTTGCATTCGGTCTTCAGGTTGCGCAACCGGCCCGCGGATTCATAGACGGCGGCGGCTTTTGCCTGCGCCACATCGGCGTCGAAATCAACCAGTCGCGTCTCGGGAAGCCGCCGGTTCATGACGAATTCGCCGTCGCTGATGTAGCCCATGCGGGCCGACAACTCCTCCGCGATGTGCGGCATGTACGGGCTGAGCAACTGCAGGTAGCGGCTCATCACCGCATCGAAGGTGGCGAGCGTGGCGTTGCGCGCCGCCTCGGACGCTCCGTCGCGCAGGTCGGGCTTCACCGCTTCGAGGAATTTGTCGCAGAATTCACTCCAGAGGAATTCATGCAGACGCTGCGCGATCTCGCCGAAGCGATATCCGGCGAAGCCGGCGACGAGATCCTCCGCCAACGCGTCGAGTTTCGCCAGAATGTCGATGTGGTACGGCGGGAGATCTTGCGGATCCGCGGGCGGGACGCATCCGCCGCCGGCCATCTGGCGCAGCCGGCAGGCGTTGTAGAGCTTGTTGGCGAAGTTGCGGCCTTCCTCGACCGAGTGCTCGTCGAAGCGCAGGTCGCTGCCCACCGGCGCGATCCGCATCAGCCCGAAGCGCAGGCCGTCCGCGCCATAGCGGTCCATCAGCTCGACCGGATCGGGCGAGTTGCCCAGCGACTTGCTCATCTTGCGGCCCTGCAGGTCGCGGATGATCGAGGTGAAGAACACGTTGCGGAACGGGATGTCACCGGTGAAGCGCAGCCCGGCCATGATCATGCGCGCGACCCAGAAGAACAGGATGTCCGGTCCGGTGACGAGATCATCGGTCGGATAAAACTTGCGCAGCAACGCGCTGTTCCCGCCGGGTTCCGCCATCGTCGCGAATGGCCAGAGCCAGGACGAGAACCAAGTGTCCATCACATCGTCGTCGCGCACCCAGTCGTCGGAGTCGTCCGGCGGGTCGATCGCCACGTGGATGTCGCCGCGGGTGAAATCCTCCATCCCGAGTGCGGCGGCCTGTTTCAATGCATCGAGCTTGTCCTTGCGGTACCAGACCGGGATGCGGTGGCCCCACCAAAGCTGACGGCTGATGCACCAATCCTGCAGATGTTCCATCCAGTGGGCGTAGGTCTTCGCCCAGCGCGCGGGGCGGAAGGTGATCCGCCCGTCGGCCACGGCATCGGCCGCCTCGCCCGCGCACGGGTATCGGAGAAACCACTGCATCGAGATGCGCGGCTCGACGGGCACCTGCGCGCGCTCGGAATAGCCGACGCTGTTCTCGTAGTCCTCGACCTTGATGAGCAATCCCAACTCCTCGAGCTTGGCCGCCGCCACCTTGCGGGCCTCAAAGCGGTCGAGTCCGTGGAGGTCCGGGCATTGCGGGCAGTCGATCCGCCCGTCGGGCGTGAGCACGTCGATGATCTCGAGGCCGTGGCGCAGGCTGATCTCGAAATCCGCCTTGTCGTGTGCAGGGGTGATCTTGAGCGCGCCGGTTCCGAATTCCATGTCCACATGCTCGTCGGCGATCACCGGAATTTCCGCCGCGGGAAACGGTCGGCGCACGGTGAGTCCGACGAACTCCGCGTAGCGCGGGTCCTTCGGGTTCACCGCCACGGCGACGTCGCCCATCAGCGTCTCGGGGCGGGTCGTCGAGACCGCGAGGTGACGGCCCGATCCGTCGGCAAGCTCGTAGCGCACAAAGTAGAGCTTCGATTTCCGCGGCGTCATGATCACCTCCTCGTCGGACAGCGCGGTGAGCGACACCGGGCACCAGTTGACGATGCGGCGTCCCCGGTAGATCAGCCCTTCCTTGAACAGTTCGACGAACACGTGGCTCACCCAGCGCGAGTACGACTCGTCCATGGTGAATCGCTCGCGGCTCCAGTCGCACGAGCAGCCGAGCCGCTTGAGCTGGCGGATGATGATGTCGCCGTGGGTGTCCTTGAATTCCCAGACGCGCTTGAGGAACTCCTCGCGCCCGAGTGCGTGGCGCGTCGTCCCCTCGCTTTCGCGCAGTACGCGCTCGACCTTCGCCTGGGTCGCGATGCCAGCGTGGTCGGTGCCCGGCAGCCACAGCACTTCCTTGCCCGATTGGCGCGCACGGCGCGCGAGGATGTCCTGCAGCGTGTTGTTGAGCACGTGGCCGAGGTGCAGGATGCCGGTGACGTTCGGCGGCGGGATGACGATCGAGTAGCCGGGCTTCGCCGACGACGGGTCGGCCTCGAAGCAGCGGCCCTCGATCCAGGCGGCGTACCACTTTTCCTCGACGGCGCGCGGTTCGTAGGCCTTCGGCAGTTCAGACATGACGGCGGATGCTTGTCAGAGCCGACCGGATTTGTCCAGCAGGGGAAGGAATGGCGTCCCGCGCGATGGCCATCCGGCGATTTCCCCGCCGTGTGACCGTGTGAAGCACGCGATCGCGGTCTACGGCTGCCGACCCGATCCGGCCTAAGATCGCTGGATGAATCCCGATGATGGTGATGGAGATGTGGGGTTTGTCGGTACTTACGTCCCGCGTTGCTGCGGCATCGCCACGTTCACCCGCGACCTGCGTCACTCGGTGCGCGCGATTCGCCCGTCGGCGGATTTGCCGGTGATCGCCGTCGACGATGAGCGCGAGCCGCCTGCCTATCCGCCGGAAGTCCGCCAGCGCATCGACCAGGATGACGCTGCCTCCTACCGCCGGGCCGCGGAGTGGCTCAACCAAAGCGGCGTGCGGGTCGTCTGCATCCAGCACGAATTCGGCATCTATGGTGGCGATGCCGGATCCCATCTGCTCGAGCTGGTGGATGCGCTGGAGTTGCCGGTGGTGCTGACGCTGCACACGGTGCTCGACCGGCCTGATCCCGCGCAACACCGCGTGATGGAGGAGCTGGTCGATCGCTGTGCTTGTGTCGTCGTGATGAGCCGGGTGGGCCTGCGGGTCCTGCGCAAGCATCACGCGGTGCATGAGGCCAAGGTGATTCCCCATGGCATTCCCGACATGGAATGGGTCGATGGTGCCGCATCCAGCGGGGACGCGTTGTTGCTCACGGTTGGATTGCTCGGACCGGGCAAGGGGATCGAGCATGTCCTGCGTGCGATGCCGGACATCCTCGCGCGCCATCCCCGGACGCGATACCAGGTGGCGGGCGCGACCCATCCGAAGCTGCTGGCACGCGAGGGAGAGCGCTATCGCGGGTCGCTCGAACAACTCGCGCGGGACCTCGGGGTCGCCGATCGGATCGGATTTGAAAACCGCTATCTGTCCGATGAGGAACTGTGCGGTCGGGTGCGACGGGCGGACATCTGCCCGACCCCTTACATCCACGAAGCGCAGGTGACATCGGGCGCTCTCTCGCTGGCTGTCGGCGCGGGCAAGCCGGTGGTGTCCACGCCGTTCTGGCATGCGAGGGAGTTGTTTTCCCGCGGTGCGGAGGTGCTCGTCCCGTTCGGCGATCCCTCGGCGATCGCCGGCGCGGTGTGCGGGCTGCTCGACGACCGTGCCCGCATGGACCGCATCGGACGCACGGCCCATGCGGTGAGCCGCCACATGATCTGGCCCGAGGTGGCGTGGGCGTATCTCGGCGTGTTCGATCGTGCGGCCGAAGCGAGTCGCGCGATCCTGCTGCCACAGATCGCCGAGCCGCTCGCGGAGGAATCGGAAGCTCTTCCTCCATTGCGGCTCGATCATCTCCTGCGGATGACGGATGACACCGGATTGTTTCAACACACGGTTTTCGATGTGCCTGATTACCATCACGGGTACTGCACCGACGACAACGCGCGCGCGCTGGTGTTGTGCACCTTGCTCGAGCGATTGCCGGATCCTGCGACGCGACGCACGGTGGATCGGCTGGCCACGCGCTATCTGGCGTTCCTCGCGGCGGCATGGCATGAATCGTCCGGCCGCTTCCGCAATTTCATGAACTACGAGCGGCATTGGCTCGAGGAGTTCGGCAGCGAGGACAGCCACGGCCGCGCGCTGTGGGCCCTGGGCGTCGGTTGTGGCTCGCTCTCTCCCGGCCGGCGGCGCCTCGCGCAACGGCTGTTCGTTTGCGGCATGCCGGCGGTGATCGGCTTCACCTCGCCGCGCGCCTGGGCCTTCGCGATGCTCGGCATTGACGCACGCCTGCGCCTAGGCCGACCGGATCCCGACGACACCGCCGTGCGCGATTTGCTGGCCGGGCGATTGATGTCGCTGTGGCATGCTTGCGGGGATGGGGACTGGCGCTGGTTCGAGGATCACGTGACCTACGAGAACGCCCGGCTCAGCCAGGCGTTGATCCGGTGCGGCACCACCGCGCGGCAGGGCGCGTGGATCGATGCGGGGTTGGAAAGCCTCGCCTGGTTGGTTGAGAATCATGTCGGCGACGACGGGTGCTTCCGGCCGGTCGGCACGAATGGCTTCCATCAGCGCCGGGGCGAACGCGCGGAGTTCGACCAGCAGCCGGTCGAGGCGCAAGCGATGATCGACGCCTGCATCGATGCCTGGCGGGTGACCGGAGACGACGCGTGGCAGCGCGAGGCACGCCGCGCCTTTGATTGGTTCCTCGGGCGCAACCATCTCGGCGTGCCGTTGTACGTGGAGGATACCGGCGGCTGTCGCGACGGGCTGCACGAACATCGACCGAATGAAAACCAAGGTGCCGAGTCCACACTCGCCTGCCTGATTCCCCTGGCGCGATGGATGCTTGCGGAAGTCGAGCCGTGCCACCGTGAACCCGTGCTTGCGCTGCAATGAAGAACGATCATCACGATCACGGCCATCCGCTGATCTTGTGTCGCCACGACCTGATGCTGCACCCGGACAGCTCACGTGTGATCATCCGCCCCTTCGTCCCGGTGGATGAAGCAAGCGTCGCGCGGATCATCGGCCGGGTGCTCGATCTCGATGAAGCCGAGGTGTCGTCGAGATTGCGCACTCTGCTTGAGGAATTCGACGGCCGGCACTTCGACATCGAGGAAGTCCTGCTGCGGCACTACGACAGGGTGCGCGGTCATGTCTCGGCCGGATTGCTGCTCACCCGCGAGCGTCAATTGCTGATCGGCGCGATGTTTTCCGGCGAATACGCCCTCGAATCCGCCGCGCTGTTCAACCCGTCGATCGTGCCGCATCCCGATCAGGACGGCGTGCCGGACGGATCGCTCCGCTTCATCATGAGCCTGCGCGCGACAGGAGAAGGGCACATCTCGTCGATTGAATTCCGTAGCGGAGTGATCAGCGATTCAGGCTGTGTGACGATCGATCCGGTGTCGCGCTTTGTCTCGGCACCGGACATCCTGCCCAATCCGCGCTATCGGAAGCGGTTGTTCGTCAACAAGCTGCGCGAGATGTCCGAAGAAGTCACCTCCTGCGCGGCTGTGATGGAACCGCTGGGGGATTCATTCACGCTCAGCGAACTCGAGGAGTCCATCGCGCGCGTCCGCAACGAGGTGGACCCCGTCACGATCGGTCTGTCGCGCACGCTCGAACGCATCCGCTGGCTTGCCCAGTCGAACTACGAACTGGGATTCCCGACCAAGCTCGCGCTTAGCGAGCGCATCCTGTTTCCGGTGTCGGCCAACGAGAGCAACGGCATCGAGGACGCGCGCTTTGTGCGCTTCACCGACGACGACGGCTGCGTCACCTACTACGCCACCTACACGGCGTACAACGGCCATGCCATCCTGCCGCAGCTCATCGAAACCCGCGATTTTGCCAATTTCAACATCCTCACGCTCATCGGCGCCGCCTTGCTCGATCTGCACGACCCGTCGAAAGTGATCGGCCGTCTCGACGATCCGCTCATCGTCCCGGAAGGAAACGAACACGAAGGCTATGTGCCGAATGTCGTATACAGCTGCGGCTGTCTGGTTCATGCGCGGCGTTTGATCCTGCCCTACGCGATGAGCGATCGCGCGACGGCACTGGCGAGCCTGTCGCTCGAATTGCTGCTGAAGCGCCTGCAGCGCAAGTGACGGTGCGTGGAGTGGCGGCTTAAGCCGCCATGGTTGGCAAAGACGGCTTTCCGGCCGTCGTCGTGCGACTGGAAAGCCGCATCTGCGATTCATGGCCACCCGGAGGCAGCCACACCAATCCTGCGCGATCGGGCAATTCATCCTGTCGAATCGACTTGCATTGGCACGCCGACTGCTTGATGATTGGCGTGAAAAGTGCGGCAGGTGGCTTGGCGTGTGGCGTGGAAGGAACGAGCAATATCCTAAATCAACCTTACATCGACCTCAGGTCGCGGACCGGCAAGAGCTACTTGCGGCTCCGCTTCTCGGGTCGTTTTCTCCGGCGGTCGCTGGTGGTCATGGTGGTCGCCGCGCTGGTGGTCGCCGGCACGACCGCTTGGCGTCGTCATGAAAGCCAGGATCTCCGCGGCAATGTCGGCCGCGAATTCCGGTTGAGCGCCGGTCCATGGGGCCGCCTGCTGGCAAGGCCGGTGTTGCTGACCCCGCCCGCGCGCGTGTTCGATCCGGCCTTCACGCTCGGTGACGGCAAGTGGTATTTCGAGAACGCGCCACTTGCGGACATCCGGACCTTGCTCGAGTCCTGTGGGTTTTCGCAAGAGCAGGCATCGACCCTCTTGTCGTTGCTCAAACCCGCGGAGGGCAGGCCGGGATTGCTCTCTGTCGCGCCGCCGGCCGATCTCGTGCTCGATCTGTCGCCCGACGTCCGGTCGCTCTTCTACACGCGTCTGGCGATGCTCGATGCCAACTTCGCGCAACGCCATCCGTTCCGCATGGCGGAGAGACACCTCCAGGCGTGGATGCGCAGCGACGGATTCGACCCGGCGCACGAACGCGTGGTGCGCGACTTGCTCTGGCGTTCGGGCGACACCTTGATGTTCTCCGATTACAACCTGCTCGCCTCGCGGATGACCCGGCCGTCGGAGCGCGTCGCCTTCCAACAGTGG
The DNA here is from genome assembly GCA_016871685.1 of Verrucomicrobiota bacterium. Taxonomy (GTDB): domain Bacteria; phylum Verrucomicrobiota; class Verrucomicrobiia; order Verrucomicrobiales; family Akkermansiaceae; genus Luteolibacter. The sequence goes on along the minus strand of VHCM01000010.1, from coordinate 12,799 downwards.
CTTGCGCAAAAAGTCTCCTTGTTCCTGCGCATCGAGATCCCCCGTGATGCCGATGTGCCGGCACTGGCCTCCTACTGGGGAGCCGCTGGAAGAGGCGAGGACGTGCTGCCGATCCTCTCCTCCACGGCCGCGTCGGGTGGTGCCACCATCGGCATCATGAACCTGATGCCGCCGTTCGTGCGCGAATACCTCAATCGCTTTCCCCAGCCGCCCGCGCCCGGAGCGCCGCTACCTGCCTGCCACTGGTCTTCACTCAACGTCTTCACCCGCGGCATGCCCGACGATGCCTTTCACGATGCGGCGGCGATCGAGCGCGAGATCCGCGAAAACTACCGCCCCATCTCCGGCAATCCGCGCTTCGGCGACCTCGTCATGCTTAACGAGCCCGATGGCTCCAGCATCCATTCCGCGGTCTACATCGCCGACGACATCGTCTTCACCAAAAACGGCCCGTCGCCCGCGACACCCTGGGTGTTCTCAACCATCGAGGAAATGAAGGCGGCCTATCCGAGCGCCGTGCCCCTCACCACCGCCTTCCTGCGCCATTGGAGTGGCGGCTTGAAGCCGCCATGATTGGCAAAGACGGCTTTCCGGCCGTCGTCGTGCGGCTCGAAAGCCGCATCTGCGATTCATGGCTGCCCGGAGGCAGCCACACCATTCCTCGCGATCTCCCCAAGTTCTCCAGGGTCTTGAGAATCTCATCGATCTGCCGGACGCGGGCTTTGGTGCGTTTGCCGAATTGGCCATGGCAGAGCTTCCAGTTTCAAGTGTTCAGTGTTCAGTTTCAAGAGGGAAGCAGATGGGGCAAGGGGTGATCGGTTATCGGTGATCAGGAAAGAGGAAAGAGGAAGAAACGCGCGAAGCATTAAGGAGCACAAGCTGCCCGCTCGTGATTCCCTACAACGCAAGTGCGGCGAGCAGCTTGTCGTGGATGCCGTCGAATCCGCCGTTGGAGAGGACGGCGACGACATCGCCCGCCGCGGCTTCGTCGCACACCGCGGCGACGATCGCCTCGGTGCTGTCGAGGTGCCGTCCGCTGCCGCCGAGTCGACCAATGTCGTGCGCGAGCCGTTGCGGGTCGAGCCGGTCGCCGGCCGGGATCTTGTGCATGTCGGGCATCGCGGCGATCACCGCGAGGTCGGCCGACGCGAGTGCCGCGGCGAGTTCCTGCTGGAACACGGCGCGGCGCGTGGTGTTGGAGCGCGGCTCGAACAAGATCCACAAGCGCCTTCCGGGATGGCGCTGCCTGAGGCTTTCCACCGCCAGCCGGATCGCCGTCGGGTGATGCGCGAAGTCGTCGACCACCGTGACGCCGCGCGCCTCGCCGCGGATTTCCTGGCGCCGGGCGACGCCGTCGAAGCGCTCGAGTCCGTCGCGGATGTCATCCGCTGCGATTCCGGCGAAGCCCGCGGCCGCTGCGGCCATCGCCGCGTTGCGGATGTTGAATTCGCCCGTCATACGCACCGAGTACCGGCGGCCTTCGAGATCGAACGAGCTGCGGTCCGGCGTGCATTCGACGCCGCGAATCCGCAACGCGCACGTCTCGCCGAAGCCGACGGTGGTCACCGGACACGGCGCGTCGCGCGCGATCGCGAGGCAGGCCGGATCGTCGCCATTGATGAAGGCCATCCCGTTGAGCGGCACGATGTGGAGCAGGCGACGGAACGCCAGTTGGATCTCATCGAGCGACGCGTAGATGTCCGCATGATCGAACTCGATGTTGTTGATCACCACGCATTCGGGCAGGTAGTGGAGGAACTTCGCGCGCTTGTCGAAGAAGGCCGTGTCATATTCGTCGCCTTCGAGGACGTTGAACTCCGATTCTGTGAACACCGCGCCGCAGCCGAGGTTCTTCGGCAGTCCGCCGATCATGAATCCGGGATCGAGTCCGGCATGACGCATCAGCCAGGCCAACATCGACGAGGTGGTGGTCTTGCCGTGCGTGCCGGTGACCACGAAATTGCGTTTGCCGCGCAGGAAGTGCTCTTTCATCACCTCGGGCAGCGACTGGTAGAGCAGCTTGCGGGACAACGCGGCCTCGGCCTCCGGGTTGCCGCGCGACACGGCGTTGCCGATCACCACCACATCGGTGTCGGGCGCAAGGTGCTCCTCATGGTACCCTTCGCGGATCGGGATTTCCTGGGAGCGCAGGAAGTCGGACATCGGTGGATACACGTTAGCGTCCGAACCGCTGACCTCGAAGCCGCGGCGCTTCATCGCGGCGGCCACCGCCCCCATCGCCGTGCCGCAGATGCCGGTAAAATGAAATTTCCTCATGCCGTTGTGAATGGGCGAAACTAGAGCATTTTGCTCAAATTTGTCGCCGGTGGTTGGAGTTGGGTGTGGAACAGTTGCGGCTTCGCCGGATTTGTAAAAGAAGCGGAATCTTTTGTCCATCGCTGCGTTGTTGCTCAGTCGTGGATGTCGATCCACTCCATCGCAACGCCTTGCTCTAGCCAACATCTTCTCGCTCCACCGGCGACACCTTTTCGCAAACTGCTCTGGTCGGCCCGGCGTTCACTGCCAATCCGGAATGCAGCGGCGCTGAAGCACGCCTCAGTCCGAGCTCGCCGCCCGCAGGTCGATCACGATGAGCTGTAGCGAGGTGCGCCCGCGGTACGTGTTGCGGTCGATGTGGAACGCGAGGTCCCATGGCGGATCGGGCAGCAATCGCTCGCCGCCGCCGAAGAACACCGCATCGTGCTCGTGACGCCCTTGGCGCAGGGTGAGCCGCAGGTGGTGGTTCTTCATGTGGTAGGGCGCGCGGCTCGGTTCCACCCCGCGCGCGACGAATATCGGCTGGGGATTGCTGTTGCCGAACGGCTGGAGCAACTCATAGTCCGCCAAAAAATCGAGCGACAGCAGGTCGAAGGAAATCTCCGAGTCGTACTGCAGCTTCGGCCGGCGTTGCTCGGCGGTGGTCGCTTGCAGCACGTATTCACCAAAGCGCCGCCGAAAGCCGTCGATCCGCTCCTCGCGGATCGAGATGCCCGCCGCCATCGCATGACCTCCGCCGGCGATCAGCTCGTCGCCGCACTCGCGGATCGCATCGACCAGCGACAAACCCTCGATGCCGCGGCCCGATCCCTTGCCCACGCCGTCCTCATCGATCGCGATCACAAAAGTCGGCTTGTGAAACTGGCGCATCAGTCGCGACGCCACGATGCCCACCACGCCGTGATGCCAATCCCTCGATCCCAGCACAATCACCGGATCCTTCACGGGATCAAACCCCTCCGCGAGCATCTCCATCGCCTCGCGACGGATCAACGCCTCGTGCCCCTGGCGCTCCCGGTTGTAGGCGTCGAGCTTCGCCGCAAGCCGCCGCGCCTCGTCGCCGCACTCCACGGTCAGCAACGCCAGTGCGTCCTCCGGCACATCCATCCGGCCGGCCGCGTTGAGCCTTGGTCCGATGCGGAATCCGACATCCACCGGGTTGGCGCGGCCGTTCATGCCCACCACTTCCTGCAGGGCGCGCAGGCCGGGGTTGATCGTTTCCGGCAACTGCCGCAGGCCGTGCCGCACCATCAGCCGGTTCTCGCCGAGCATCGGCACGATGTCGGTGATCGTCGCCAACGCCACCAGATCGATCAATTCCTTCAAATCAATCCCGGCCATCCGCGTCTTGAGCAGCGCGTGGGACAGCTTGAAGACCACGCCCGCCGTGCAGAGATAGGCGAAGCGCCGGTCGCCGCACTTCGGATTCACCAGCGCGGCGCAATCCGGCCGCTGGTCGGGATGCGGCTCGTGATGATCGACAATCACCACATCCACCCCCGCCGACTTCAGCATCGCCACCTCGTCGACCGATACCGTGCCGCAATCCACCGCGACAAGCAGGCCCGGTGCCGGTCCCTCGCGCAAACAACGGGCGATCGCCGCCTCGCTGAGGCCGTACCCCTCGTCCCCCCGCCGCGGAATGAACCGCCGTGCCTCCACCCCATAGGCCCGCAACACCTTTTCCAAAATCGTGATCGATGCAATGCCGTCGACATCGTAGTCACCATAGATACATATAGATTCCCCCTGGTCGATGGCGTGCAGCAGGCGTTCGACCGCCTCGGACATGCCGGGGATCAAAAAGGGATCCTCGAGATCCTTGAGCCGGGGGTGGAGGAAGGATTCCAAATCGGCCCCCGTGGGCAGTCCGCGCTGGCGGACCAGGTGTTGCAGGATGGGCGGAAATCCGTTGTCGGCCGCGTCGGCGTCACCTGCGGGCCGGAACGGCTCCCCACGGGGAATCCACTGCAATGGTTCAATGCGGATCAAGGCCCGCCAGTCTTGCCCAGCTGGCCTGCCCGGTTCAAGAATTGTTCGCGAAAAAGACGCGTCGTTGTGTCGCGGTGATGTGTCAAATGGTCGCGATCGGGGCGCTCGAATCCAGCTGGGGGCAAGGGCAATCGGAGGCGGTTTTTTCGATTTAACCATTGAAAATCAATGGTTTTTGGGAGTCCGGACCCATTTGGCACGGGATGTGCGATTTCGTTCGGCACTCACCTTTGCTCCACCAGCAACGACGAAAGGAAACCATTCCATGTCCAAGATCCTCGGAATCGACCTCGGCACCACCAACTCCTGCATGTCCGTCATGGACGGCGGCGAGCCGGTCGTGCTCGAAAACTCGGAGGGCGCCCGCACGACGCCCTCGGTCGTGGCCTTCGCCAAAAACGGCGAGCGCCTCGTCGGCCAAGCCGCCAAACGCCAGGCCGTCACCAACCCGAAAAACACGATTTTTTCGGCCAAGCGTCTGATCGGCCGCAAGTACGCCGAGCTGACCGAGGCCGACAAGCGCATGCCTTACCGGATCGTGGCGGCCGCCAATGGCGACGCCCACATCGAAGTCGAGGTGGCCGGCGAGAAGAAAACCTACTCGCCGCAGGAAATCGCCGCGATGGTCCTCGGCAAGCTCAAGGCCGATGCCGAGGCGAAGCTCGGCGAGACGATCCAGCAGGCGGTCATCACCGTGCCGGCCTACTTCAACGACTCGCAGCGCAACGCGACCAAGGCCGCGGGTGAAATCGCCGGACTCGAAGTGCTGCGCATCATCAACGAGCCGACCGCGGCCGCGCTCGCCTACGGACTCGACAAGAAGTCCGATGAGAAAATCGCCGTGTACGACCTCGGCGGCGGCACCTTCGACATCTCGGTGCTCGAGATCGGCGACGGGGTCTTCGAAGTGCTGGCCACCGACGGCGACACGCAGTTGGGCGGCGACGACTGGGACAACGCGCTGATCCAGTGGATCGTCGCCGAGTTCAAGAAAGACCAAGGCATCGATCTCTCCGGTCAGCCCGACGCGCTGCAACGCATCAAGGAGGAGGCGGAGAAAGCGAAGATCGCGCTGTCGTCGACGCAGTCGTACGACATCAGCCTGCCGTTCATCACCGCCGACGCCACCGGTCCGAAGCACATCCAGCTCTCGCTCACGCGCTCGAAGCTCGAGCAACTCACCGACCCGTTGTTCGAGCGCACCAAAAAACCGGTGCGCGATTGTCTTGCCGAAGCCGGCGTGAGCGCGTCGCAGATCGACGAACTCGTGCTCGTCGGCGGCATGACGCGCATGCCCAAGGTCGTCGAGACCGCGCGCGAACTCGCCGGACAGACGCCGCACCAGGGAGTGAACCCCGACGAGGTGGTCGCCATCGGCGCGGCGATCCAGGGCGGCGTGTTGCGCGGCGACGTCAAGGACGTGCTGCTGCTCGACGTCACGCCACTCACGCTCTCGATCGAGACCGAAGGCTCGCGCGCCACGGCGATGATCGAGCGCAACACGACGATCCCGGCCAAGAAGTCGCAGATCTTCTCGACCGCCTCGGACAACCAGCCGGCGGTCGACATCCGCATCTGCCAAGGCGAGCGCCCGATGTTCTCGGACAACAAGCTGCTCGGCAACTTCAAGCTCGACGGCATCGCTGCAGCGCGCCGCGGCGAACCGCAGATCGAGGTCACCTTCGACATCGACGCGAACGGTATCCTCCACGTTTCGGCCAAGGACAAACAGTCCGGCAAGGAACAGAAGATCTCGATCCAGGGCTCGTCCGGCCTTTCGAAGGAGGAAATCGAGCAGGCCAGGCGCGACGCCGAGGCCCATGCCGAGGAAGACCGCAAGCGCGCGGAGAAAGTCGATGTGAAGAACCGGGCCGACGGCCTCGTGTTCTCGGTCGAAAAACAACTCGCCGAACTCGGCGACCAGGCACCCGCCGATCTCAAGTCGATGCTCGACGAGAAGGTCCGCGCGGTGAAGGACGCCGTCGCCGCCGACGATCTCGCGAAGATCCAGAGCGCCACCACCGAGCTGGAGAACTCGCTGCAAGCGCTCTACCAGGCCGCGCAGCAGGCGCAGCAAGCCGGTGCCGCTCCGCAGCCGGAAGCGGAGGCGGCGGCCGGGTCGTCCGAGCCGAAACCCGCCAAGGGCAAGGTGGTCGACGCCGAGGTGGTCGACTGATCGAGCCGTCGTTTCCTGTGACGCAATGACTCCTGCCCGGTCACTGAAACACTTTCCATCCCCGCAAGGGGGTGGGTTCTCACCAAGAAACCAAACCAACAACCAACAACACTAGAACCAACATGGCCAACATCAAACCACTCGGACAACGAGTCCTCGTCAAGCGCATCGAAGCGGAAGCCGTCAGCTCCGGCGGCATCGTCCTGCCGGACACCGCCAAGGAAAAACCCCAGGAGGCCGAAGTGCTCGCGCTCGGCACCGGCGGCAAGGACGACAACGGCAACGACATCGTCTGGCACGTCAAGGTCGGCGACAAGGTGCTCATCTCCAAATACGGCGGCACCGAGGTGAAGATCGAGGGCAAGGAAGTCCTCATCATCTCGCAATCCGACATCCTCGGCGTGGTCGGCTGACCCCGCCGTTCCAACCACAACTTCCAATCCAACACACATCACCCAACACCATGGCCAAACAACTGCAATTCGACGAATCCGCCCGCCACGCGCTGCTGCGCGGCGTGGAAAAACTCGCCAAAGCCGTCAAGGCGACGCTCGGTCCCTCGGGCCGCAACGTCATCCTCGACAAGAAATTCGGATCCCCGACGATCACCAAGGACGGTGTCTCCGTCGCCAAGGAGATCGAACTCGAGGATCCCTACGAGAACATGGGCGCCCAGCTCATCCGCGAAGTCTCGAGCAAGACGAGCGACATCGCGGGCGACGGCACCACCACCGCCACCGTGCTCGCCGAGGCGATCTACAAGGAAGGTCTGCGCAACGTGACCGCGGGTGCCAACCCGATCTCGCTGCAACGCGGCATCCTCAAGGCCACCGAGGCGATCGTCGCCGAGCTGGCCAAGATCTCCAAAAAGGTGTCCGACACCAAGGAGATCGCGCAGGTCGCCACCGTCTCGGCCAACTGGGACACCGAGATCGGCAACATCATCGCCGAGGCGATGGACAAGGTCGGCAAGGACGGCACGATCACCGTCGAGGAAGCCAAGACCATCGACACCACGCTCGAAGTGGTCGAGGGCATGCAGTTCGACAAGGGCTACCTCAGCCCGTACTTCGTGACCAATGCCGAAAGCATGGAAGCGGTGCTCGAAGGCGCGTACATCCTGATCCACGAGAAAAAGATCTCGTCGCTCAAGGACATGCTGCCGCTGCTTGAAAAAGTCGCCAAGACCGGCAAGCCGCTGCTCATCATCGCCGAGGACGTCGAGGGTGAGGCGCTCGCCACGCTCGTGGTCAACAAACTGCGCGGCATCCTCAATGTCGCCGCAGTCAAGGCCCCCGGTTTCGGCGACCGCCGCAAGGCAATGCTCGAGGACATCGCGATCCTCACCGGCGGCCGCGTCATCACCGAGGACCTCGGCATCAAGCTGGAGTCCGTCGAGATCGCCGACCTCGGTCAGGCCAAGCGCGTGACCATCGCCAAGGAGAACACCACCGTCGTCGAAGGCGCCGGCACCTCCGAAGCGATCACCGGCCGCGTCAACCTGATCCGCAAGCAGATCGAGGAAACCACCAGCGACTACGACCGCGAGAAGCTCCAGGAGCGCCTTGCCAAGCTCGCCGGCGGTGTGGCCGTGATCAATGTCGGTGCCGCCACGGAAACCGAGATGAAGGAGAAGAAGGCCCGCGTCGAGGACGCGCTGCACGCCACCCGTGCCGCCGTCGAGGAAGGCATTGTCGCCGGTGGCGGCACCGCCCTCATCCGCGCGCAGGCCGCTCTCGGCGACCTCGGCCTCAAGGGCGATGAGAAGACCGGTTCGGCCATCGTGGCCCGCGCCGTCGAGGCACCGCTCCGCCAGTTGGTCGAAAACGCCGGCCGCGAAGGCGCGCTCGTCGTCGAGCGCGTCAAGCAAGGCAAGGGCGCGGAAGGCTACAACGTCGCGACCGACAAGTTCGAGGACCTCATCAAGTCCGGCGTGGTCGATCCGACGAAAGTGACCCGCTCGGCCTTGCAGAACGCCGCGTCGATCGCCGGCCTCCTGCTCACCACCGAGGCGCTCGTCACCGACATCCCGGAAAAGGAAAAACCCGCTCCGGGCGGTCATGACCACGGCATGGGCGGCATGATGTGATGCTCCCGTTTCCGATGCGTCTCACGCGTTGGAACCGATTCGATCAGCCGGGCAGGGCAACCTGCCCGGCTGATTTGCGTTCGGGTGTCGGCGGGAATTTTTCTTTTTTTTGCGGAAGGTTCACCGAACAGCGATCCGGCGGGATCGGCCTGCCAACCGCAGCTTCGGCGAAGACTGGATTGCTCGGAAAGTGAAGTTGATCGTCCTGTGGTGAGACGATGTCGCTTCACCAAGGAGACCAATGAGTTCGTCCCCTATCCGGAAAGCATCACCAGGTCGTGAAGTTGCTGCATCGTGCTGCCGCTCATCCGTATCCGGGTCGATCAGCATCCATCAGCGGTTCAATCCCGATGGTCGTCGGGGGCCCCGGTCGAGGCGCGGCGCAGGCGGTCCATGATCGCGACGCCCAGTCCGGTTTCGCTGACCGGTTCGGCGACGATGGTGTCGAGTCCGGCTTCATCGAGTGTGCGCATGCAGTGAAACAATCGCACGGCGGCCTCGGCGAGTTTGCCGCTGCCGGGGCTGAGCGTTTCGATGCGATCCCAGTGGTGGAGATCCACCCACGGGCCGTCGCCGCGATAGCTCAGCAGGCCGTAGCGTTTTCCCGGCTCGGGATGGAAGTCGCGAGCGGATTCCATCAGCACGAGCGGCGTGCTCGGCGCGTAGTGCCCGGGCAACTGGCCGGGGGTCTGTGGCGCGCTGCCGGGGTCGGCCTTGGGTTTTTCCACCTTGCCGAAAGGTTGGAGCATTTCCTTGGTGACGGGGCCGGCGCGGTGCAGGCGCAGCACCGGTTTTTTTCCTTCGCGCGGTTCGATCGAGACGATGGTGCTTTCGAGTCCCTCGCGGCACGCGCCTGCGTCGATCACCAACGGGATGCGTCCGCCGAGTTCCTTGAGCACTGCCGATGCCGAGGTCGGCGAGATGCGCCCGAACCGGTTGGCGCTGGGTGCGGCGACGGGCCGGCCGAGTTCGCGGATCACCGCGCGCATCACCGGGTGTGCGCTTTGCCGCACGGCGATGGTGGGCAGTCCGCTGGTGACGATGTCCGGGATGTCGGGATGGCGCGGCAGCACCAGTGTGAGCGGGCCGGGCCAGAATGCGGAGGTCAGTTGGTTCACGGTGGCGGCGATGGCGTCGGGCACCACGGCGACGCGGGCAAGATCGCCGCGGGTGGCGATGTGGACGATGAGTGGATCAAACGACGGTCGTTCTTTCGCGGCGAATACCTTGGCGACCGCATCGGCGTCGAAGGCGTCGGCGGCGAGGCCGTACACGGTTTCGGTGGGCAGCGCGGCGATGTCGCCCGACCGCAGCACGGCGGCCGCCTCGCGCACGGCCTCCTTGGAGTCGTCGTCGGCGGTCTGGATGACGCGTGTTTCGTTCATGCGCGGGTTCTGACAGATGCCGACGATGCGGGCGATCCTCATTTTTCTGTTCCCGCCGCGGTGTGCCGCCTAGGGTGGTCGGGTGGACGCTGCGGAAAAACCGCCTGAGAACATCGTGCTGATCGGATTCATGGGCTGCGGCAAATCCACCGTGGGCCGCGAGATCGGCGCGAGGCTTGGCTACCGGTTGGTCGACATGGATCGCGAAATCGAGCACCGGGCCGGCCGCGGCATTCCTGCGATTTTCGAGCACGATGGCGCGGAGGTGTTTCGCGACATGGAAAGCCGATTGCTTGAGTCGTTTGTGGCCGACGGCCTGCAACGCCACATCGTGTCCACCGGCGGCGGCGTGGTCGGGCGTGCCGCGAACCGCGCGTTGCTGCGTCGGCTCGGCTATGTCGTCTGGATCGATGCGCCATTCGAGACGATCCTCGAGCGGACTTCGCGCAACCGCAACCGGCCGTTGCTGCGCACCGGCGACCCGGAGGCCCGCATCCGCGAGTTGATGAGCGAGCGCGAGCCGCTCTACGACGAGGTCGCGCATCTGCGCATCGACGGCGACGGATTGTCGTCGGCGGAGATCGCGACCGGCATCATCGAGTGCGCGCGGTATTTTTTCGCGGACCGGTCATGAGCACGAGCATCGGTGCGATGGAGGAGCGGATCCGCGCGTGGGCGCTTGAGCTCGGGTTCGGCGATTGCCGGATTGCGGCGGCGGGCGAGGCCGCGCATGCGGCGGAGTTCCGCGCATGGCTCGACGAAGGACGCCATGCGACGATGGAGTGGATGGAGCGTGCGCCCGAGCGTCGCTGCGATCCGCGCGAGGTGCTCGACGGATGTCGATCGGTGATCTGCCTGGCGATGAACTACTTTCCCGGCGACGTGCCGGACACCGAGGGGCATCCGGGAGGCTACCGGGTCGCGCGCTATGCGTGGAACGACGATTACCACGACCTCATCGGCGGGCGGTTGCGCGAGATGGTCGGGCGATTGTCGACGCTCGGCGGCGCGCACAAACCGTACGTCGACACCGGTCCGGTGCTCGAGCGGGATTTCGCGAGCGCATCGGGCCTCGGCTGGAACGGCAAATCGACGATGCAGATCCACCGCCGCCTCGGCACCTGGTTTTTCCTTGCGGAAATCCTCACGACGCTCGAGCTGCGGCCCGATCCGCCGTCCGCCGACCACTGCGGCAAATGCACGCGCTGCATCGACGCCTGTCCGACGCGAGCGATCACCGCGCCGCACCGGCTCGACGCGCGCCACTGCATTTCCTATCTGACGATCGAGCACAAAGGGTCGATCCCCGAGGAGTTGCGCGAGGCGGTGGGCGACCGCATTTACGGTTGCGACGATTGTCTCGATGCCTGCCCGTGGAATCGTTTCGCGGTGCGTTCCCGCGAGTTGGCATTCCAAGCGCGCGAGCGCGTGTTCCGCCACCGCCTGCGTGATTTTCTCGATCTCGACGACGCCGGATTCCGCGAGCTCTTCGCGCGATCGCCGATCAAGCGCATCCGGCGTGGCCGGTTCCTGCGCAACGTCTGCGTCGCGCTGGGCAATACCGGCGGGGCGGGGGATCTGCCCGCGCTCGAGCGGGCCTGCGCCGATGCCGACCCGCTCGTTGCCGAGCACGCCGCATGGGCGGTGCGGCGGATCCGCGCGCGTGGCGTGGCGTGATTGCGGTAATTGCGTCATCCGCGCATTTGCGGGTGGCGCAGACCGCGCCGGATGCGTTAGACAGACGATGTGGCGCGGGTGGGACTCCGCGCCGCCGAACCCGTCATGCAAACCGCACCATCCCGCAAAGGCATCCTCCTCGCCGGTGGCGCGGGCACCCGTCTGCATCCGGCGACGTTGGGCATCAGCAAGCAACTGCTCGCGGTGTACGACAAGCCGATGATCTACTATCCGCTCACCACGCTGATGCTGGCGGGCATCCGCGAGCTTTTGGTGATCAGCACGCCGCAGGACACGCCGCGGTTCGAGCAGGTGCTCGGCGACGGCAGTGCCTGGGGGATTTCGATCGACTATGCCATCCAGCCGAAGCCCGAGGGGCTTGCCCAGGCGTTTTTGATTGGTGCCGACTTCATCGCGGATTCCTCGTGCGCGCTGGTGCTTGGCGACAACATTTTTTATGGGCACGACCTCAGTGGTCTGCTCGTGTCGGCATCCGCGCGGACGACCGGCGCCACCGTGTTTGCGTATCACGTCAACGACCCGGGCCGCTACGGGGTGGTGGATTTCGATGCCGCGGGCCGGGCCACCGGGCTCGAGGAAAAACCGGCGAGGCCCAAAAGTTCCTACGCGGTGACCGGCTTGTATTTTTGCGACCGCGACGTGGTGGAGATCGCGCGCGGCGTGAAACCCGGTGCGCGTGGAGAACTCGAGATTCTCTCGGTGCTGCAGGCGTATCTGGATCGCGGTTTGCTCGACGTCCGCATCATGCCGCGCGGTCATGCGTGGCTGGACACCGGCACGCACGACAGCCTGCTGCAGGCCGGCCAATTCATCGCCACGCTCGAGCATCGCCAGGGGCTCAAGGTCGCCTGTCCCGAGGAAATCGCCTGGCGTCAGGGATGGATCAACGATCGTGAATTGGCGATGCTCGCCGAGCCGTTTTCCAACAACGGCTATGGACGATACCTTCTGCGCCTGCTGGAGGACCGGCGTTAGAGCATGTTGCTCGAGTCGTGAGCGCCGCGGTTCGTCACAGGCCGCGCGGGTGGCGCATGTAGTGGCCGCGCGTTTGACGCGTTTCCGGTTTCCATCGCGGACCGGTGCGCTGGTCGCCGCCGCCGGTGTCGAGTCGCAGACCGGCCACGGTCATGAAGACATGGCCGTCGCGGAGATACAGGGTGATCCAGCGGCCCTCGGCGTGCT
>VHCM01000009.1 GCA_016871685.1 Verrucomicrobiota bacterium | reverse complement strand
ATCTTCACGAAGTTCATCGACAGGTTGACCGTGCCGGTCGCGCCGCTTGAGGCACCACCGCCGCCGCCGGAACTGACGATCTTCTCTCCGACGTCGGCGAAGTCACCGTCGGCATTGATGTCGAGGTAAATCACACTGCCGTCATCCGAGCCGACGCCGAAGGTGTAATCGCCGGTACCGCCGATGGTGACGTCGAACCAACCGGTCCACAGCACACTGAAGTCGCTGTCGTTGGTGATGCCCGGCAGCGCAGTCAGCGTGCCGTTCGGATAGGAGATCGCGCCAGTCTCGACGAACGTGCCGCTGGGAGTAGCGCTGGTGAGGCCGGTAATCGGGTCAAGATTGCTCGATCCGGCGAGAGTGTCGAAGGTCTTGCCGAGCAGACCGCCGTTGACGACTGTGAGAGTGATCGTGCGGGTGCGCGTGATGCCCTCGCCGATGGCCGTCAGAGTGTATGACGTCGTGGCTTGGGGTGAAAGCGTGGCGCTGCCGGTGGCCGACACGCTGCCGATGCTGTTGTTGATACTGATCGAATCGGCGTTGGAGACGTTCCACGTGAGCGTGGTGGATGAACCAATGACGATCACGGGATCCGCCACGGCAAAGGTGTTGACGGCCGGGCCGGCGAACGGAGGCAGCGCGAAGTCCGCCATGTAGGCTTTGCGGGTGGTGGGCACGCTGTAGTTCGTCTGTGTGTCGAGCGTTTTCCAGTTCACCCCGTCGTGACTGCCGTCGACCGTCCAACTGATCGGGTCGCGGTCGTCGGAGTCGTTGCCGGTGGCCCAGCGGTAGGCCGTGACGTTCTGGGTGGTGCCGAAGTCGTACACGAGCGGCTTCTTGTTGCCGTCGAGCCACTTGGTGTTGAGGTCGTTGTCGTTGGCCTTGTTGGAACCCTCGCCGTCGGCGGGTTGGTTCGAGCCGCCCGGGTTGCTCGTCGTGGTCGCCGCAACGCGCACGCCGTCGAGCACCATCTGGAACTCGACGAGCTGCACCATGTTCTTGCCGCCGCGCAGCGTCACCGGGACGAAACGGTAGTAGCGGTAGGGTCCGGGCTCCATCACTGTCACGGTGACGATGGAGGTCTTGGTGATGCCACCGAATTCCGCGGTGAGCGTGTAGGTGGTGGTGGTGGCTGGCGAAACGGTGGTCGAACCCGAGGCGGCCACCGAGCCCACGCCATTGTCGATGCTCACGGAGCTGGCTCCCGTCGCGTCCCACGTGAGCGTCGAACTGCCACCGGTATCGATGGCAAGTGAACTGGCGCTGAATGGGATCTTGGATTTAAGCGAGACGAGAACCGCACCCACTTGCTGTAAAGTCAATAACTTGGTGACAGAGCCACTGCCTGTGCTGCCTGCACTCGATTTCGATGCCCATGCCACGCCAACGGAAGAGCCGCCTCTGGTGATCTCAGCGATTTCAGTCAGCGAGCCCGGGGAGGTCGTGCTCCAGTTCGACCAAGTCTGGCTGGCCCCACCGACCATGCCGAACATGACCACCGCAGCATTCGGGCTGTTGGTCGTGATGGCATTGGCCGATACTGATTGACTGCCAGCGGCACCGACCAAGATCGTACCTTGGGCATCAATCGGACTGGACTCGACACCACTGAAAGCAACGATCGCGCCTGACGCACCGTTTGAGTCGTTGTTGGTGATGTTTGCACTCAGATTGAACGTGTAGCTGACCCCCTCGCTCGCGCCCGCCACTTTGTAAAAAACTCCGCCGCGGGTTTTGTTGTTAGTCGCCGTCGGGTTGAGGTTTTCCTCCGAGATAGTCGTCCAACCCGTGGGCGGAGCGATGTCTCCGAGGTTTTGGGAATTCATTGTAATGGACGCAAGCATCACGTCGCCTTCAACCACGCCAGACGGCTTGTCGATCACAATCGTGGATGGGGAGCCTTTGGACTTGTTGGTGGTGGATACAGCCCTCACCGCGATCTGCGCGTGCAGGGGTGCCAGGGTGACACAGGCGATCGCCAGCAGGGCGGATCGGGTGGAGGCGATGCGGCGGAGCAAGTTCGTCGTGGTCATCGGGTGGTGGGGTTTGGTTTGAGGACTACAGTGGGATTTTCGTAAGTTGAATCTTGATGCATACGCTACGCATCCGAGGAGTCGGAGCCAAGAAAAAAACAAGTCAGCAGCTGAAAAATCCGGAGTCGGGTGCCATCACGCATCCAAACGTCGCGACAATCACAAGTAATGGCACGGATTTCCGAAACATCAAGATCCTCGATGAAACGGATTCAAGTGGGCAAAACGAGCCCCGGCTTGGTCCAAATTCCGAGCAACCACCGCCACCTGATAGAGACGAGTGAAATCGTTCAGCGGCCGCTGAGCGACGGTTTGCCGACGACCGTGGTCAGCACCTTGGGCGCGGGCAGCTTGACGACCTTCCTGCGGTTCGCGAAGGCCGGAATGGCCGAGGTGATGAGCAGGACCGTGGTGAGCAGGGCGATGGAACGATTCATGACTGCCTGAAGGTGAACTCAATTCATTCAAACAAAGGGCCTCAAGTCAACCGGAAAAATCCAGGATGGCGGATTTTCTGCGGTTTTTCAGGGACCCTGAGCTTCACCCAGCAGCGCATCGGCGCGTTGACGCAGGGTTTCCGAGCGTGCGGCGGTTTCGCGGATCCGCGCCTCAACGGTCGGCAGAACCGCCACCGGCCAGCGCGCGTCGTGCTCACGTGCCCGCCGCAGGGCATCCTGCCAGAGGTCGGCGGTGGCGGCCTCGTCGATGGCCGACCATGCCTCGGCCTGGTCGAGCGGCAGGGTGATCCACTGCGGATCCAGCGCGCGGTGGGCGGCAAAGGCTTGGCGAGCGAGCGCGTCGCGGTCGTCGAAGTGCAGCGCGAGCAGACCAAGCAACCCATGGCCCGCCGCGTGCATGGGCAATGGCTCCATCGCCTGATGCAACGAGGCGATCTGCTGCTCAAGTGGATCCGCACCGGGCGGAGGATCGGGCAACGCAATCCCCTGCCCTGCCGCAGCGAGCTGTTGTTTGCGATCCTGCCACCAGACCGACTCGGCATGACGCATCACCGCCTCAAGCCGCTCGCTGGGGAGACGCGGGGTGTGATTGACCTCACCGCGCATCAACCACAGCGCGAACAGTGCAACGAACGCGGCGGCCACGCGCCAGGAAAGTCGCGCGATCCTACAAGCTTGCGGACGCGCGGCCGACAACGCGAGCGCCATGAGCACGGCGGACGACCAGAGGATGCCGATACGGTGGAGCGGCACATCGATCCATCCGTGGATCGCGGGCAGCAGTGCGGCAGCGAGACAGCCGGCGCGCAGGGCTTTGCAGCGCGACTCGGGCCGACGGATGTCGCGCCAAGCGCGGGCGGACACCCACAGCAGCGCGGCGATCAACAGCAACGCCCCGGGCAGTCCCGTTTCCGCCACCAGCCACAGCCAGGAGCTTTCCGGATGCAGCGCATCGCGATCAGCCGTGTCGGACGAGGCGTCGCGGTATTGCGGAAATACGAAACGGAACTGACCCGCACCGTGACCGGTCCATGGTGCGGCGGCGATCATCGACACCGTGTCGCGCGCGACGCCGACCCGTGCGTCGCTGCCGATGGCGACAGGTGCGGCGGCATCACCAACTGCGATGGTGGTTTGCAGCGTCCCGCCAAGGCGCTCCTTGACCACCGTGTCGACCACGGCAAACGAAAGCACTGCGGCGAGCAACATGAGCCAGACGGTTCTGCCGGCCTGTCCGCGCAAGTAGCGCGTGCCCAGCATCGCCCACCACAGCAGGCCGCCGACGAGAACCAGTGCGATGCCCGCACGACTCGGCGAGCGCGCGATCAAGGATCCGCCGAGGAAGAGCAACGCAGCAGAGCTGACGCAGGCCTGCACCGGCCGCTTGCGCCGCAGTTGCTGCACGGTGAGACCCAGCGCCACCACCGCTGCCATCGCCAGCAGACAGGCACTGTGGTTGCGGTTGGGGAAAAATCCGAAATCGAATCGTGGTCCGTCATCGGGCGACGAAGAACCCGTCAGCCAGTCGGCCACGGTGAACCATACCACGCCCCAGACGAACAACGTCGCCGTGCGCATGCGCGTGTTGCCGTCGGCCGCATGCCCCAGTGCCCAGACCACCACGATTCCCGCCGCGCTCATGGCCATGAGCATCACGCGGGTTTCCTCCGGTTGCGGGCTGATCGTGTGCGCCAGATCAATCCCGACATTGGCCAGCGATGCGCGCCAGGACTGCGCAACCAGCGATGCCGGCAACCACAGCGAAGAGACGGCCGGCACGATCCATGCGGCCGCAAGCCACAGTGCACCACGCGCGGACCAACCCTCGGGCGGACGCAACAGCATCAGCAGTCCGGCAACGGCGAAGAGCAGCCCGTGCGACCAACCCCACGGCGCGCCCGCACCGAAGCAGGCCGCCAAGGCGATGACCATCAAACACGGCAGCGCCGCAACGGCATGAAGGGAAATGATGGGTCTCATCGGGTCGTGTCAATCGATCTCCGTTTTTGAAAACGCGATATTGGCTTTCCGGAGGACGGGCATCCTTGCCTGTCTGAACCGCGGCAGCGCATTCGCATCCATGATAGGGCTGGTCGGCCTCGACCGGCCCACACTCACGGCACAGCCGGCGGGTGGGATGTCACGGACGAGCAAGACGCTCGTCCGTACCGTGTGGCGAAGCACGGTCAGATCACTGCATCCGGGATTTCCGTCGGAATGACATGTGACTCGAGCTCATCACCCCAGAGGCGAACTTCAAGCCCGAGTCTCGACGCTTCGTCGCGGATGTCGTGCAGGCGCTGCGGATCGAGATTGCGGATGGCGATGAGGATACCGTCGATCCGGTAGCGGCCGCACAGCTCGTCGAGCATGTCCAACCCGCCGAAGATCGGAAACCCGGCGAGCGAGCGGCCTTTGAGTGGCGGGAAATCATCGAGAAATCCCGAGACCTGTCGGCCGGAGAACTCCAGCGGATTGCAATCCATCAGATACCTCACGAACAAACTGCCGAGATCGCCGGCACCATAGACGAGCCATTGCCGCTGGTGGTTGTTGCGGCGCGTGAGACGACGGTGCGCGCTGTCGAGCGCAAGCTCGCGAAAGAGCTGCGGCAGTGCGCGCGGCAACAACACGAGAAACGAGGCGGCCGCAATGGCCAGCACGGTCGTGCGCCATCCGCCGTGGTCCGCTTCCTTGCCCAGGACCAGGGTCACGAGCTCCGCAGCAAGACCACCGAGAATCAGGCCGGCTGCCACCACCAGGAACTCGCCCGGAAGGGCGCGGGTCCAGATGCGGGTGTAGACACGCATCAGGTGCAGCACGGACATTTGCAGCGCGACGAACGCCGTCGCGTAGCGCACCCAGCCGGATGAAAACAATACGCCGTCGGCATGTCGGTTTCCGAGCACGAGTGCGGCCCACACAGCGAGTGTCAGCACGATCAGATCATAGATGAAAAAGCGGATCCTGCGAGTGCTGTGACCGCTGCGGCGTTTCACCGCCAGATGGATCAGCGATCCGGTCTGCACCAGCTCGACTTGCGCGACATGTCGCAGACCGAACAGCGCCAACAACGTAAGCCCGCACACCGTGACCAGGATTCCTTTCTCGCCGACGAGCATCGGCACGAGCATCAGCGCGGCGATCGCGATCGCCATCCCCTGCAGGATCAGCACCACCTTGCGTTGGGACATGCCGCGCGCGAGCAGGCGATGGTGCAGGTGGTCTTTGTCGGCACCGAAGAGCCTCACCTCTCCACCGCCCCGCCATTGGCTGGCGACATTGCGCGTGCCGCGCCGCCAGACGGCCAACAGCAGATCAAGCAGCGGCACGCCGGCCACCGCGATCGGCAGCAGGATTGAGGCAAGCACCGCCCGGCGGCCTCCCACCTGACTGGCCGCCGTCGCCAGCGTGAATCCCATCAGCATCGATCCCGCATCACCCAGGAAGATCCGTGCCGGATTGATGTTGAATTTCAAAAATCCCGCGACCGCCGCCGCCATCATTGACAATACCAGCGCATCCGAGGCATCGCCCCCCGCTGCTTGGAAAGCCGCAACCACCATCAAGCTGATCGCTGCAAGACCGCCGCATAGCCCGTCGAGTCCGTCGATCAGGTTGAACGCGTTGATCAGCAACACCGCCCAGCTTACAAAAACCACACCTTCCAGAAACGGCGGAACGTCAATGCCGAAAACCAAACCGGTCCGCGGCACCAGCAGGAAGAACAGCACCGCCGAAACAATCTGGCCGTTGAGTTTCACCCAAGGCCGCAGGCCGAAGCGGTCGTCGATCACGCCGACACCCATCAGCACCGCGCTGGCGATCGTGAAGGCGGGCAGTTGTTGTGACAGCACGCCGCCGAAGGCCTGCGGCAGAAACGCGCGACCCGCCCACGCGCACGCAAGAAACGACAACCACACCGCGATCCCGCCGGCGCGCGGCACTGCTGACTCATGCACGCGCCGCTCGCCCGGCTGGTCCATCAAGCCGAGCAACGGTCCGACGCGGATCATCAGACGATTGAGCGCCAGGGACAACAGCAGGCATGCGGCGAGTACCACCGCCACACCGATCCATCCGCTGGTTATGATCCGGTCCACCATCAGTTGCAGAGAGACAAAGGTCGCGATGAAGAAGTGCATCAGCGGCGCTGAGCAGCATCCGACAATACGGCAGTTCATTCAATAAAATAAGACAGCCCCATTATCTTTTGGTTGCTCAGCTGTACCGTCGAAGCGGGAACAACGCACCGTGACGCGCGGTGAAATCTCTGGAAGATGCCTTCCGAGTGCAATCCCGAATCCGCAGTTTGTGTGCATAGTGTATACATTACTTGTGATCGGCTCAGTCCGGGCGAACGCGCTTGCACATCGATTCCGGGAAGTCCGGCGCGTGCCGGTCGATCAGGTGTCGGCCGAGGACCAGCGCGTCCATGTCGGTGCGCAGGAAACACGAGATCGCTTCGACGGGCGTGCGCACGACCGGTTCGTTTTCGTTGAGCGAGGTGTTGAGGATCACCGGTACGCCGGTGCGCTGGTGGAAACGGGAGATCAGCGCATGATAACGCGGGTTGGTGCGTTTCGACACGCTTTGCAGGCGTCCACTTGCGTCAACGTGGGTCACCGCCGGAATGAGCTCGCGCTTTTCCGGTTTGATCGTGAGCACCTTCTCCATGTACGGAGCGGGCTCGGCGGGATCGAACCAATCGGCAACGTGTTCCTCGAGAATGCTCGGCGCGAACGGTCGGAACTTTTCGCGGAACTTGATGCGAAGGTTGATGATGTCGCGCATGTCCGCGCGGCGGGGATCGGCGATGAGCGAGCGGTTGCCCAGCGCGCGCGCGCCAAACTCCATGCGGCCCTGGAACCAACCGACCACCCTGCCCGCGACGAGCAGGTCGACCGTCTGCTCGAGCAACGCATCGTCGTCGAGCGTCTCGCAAGGCAGTCCGGCTTCGCGGATCGCCGCGAGGCATTCGTCGTCGGACGATTCACAACCCCAGTAGGCGTGGTCTTGGACGAACCCGCGGCTTCCGCCGAGCGCGCGGTTCCAGACGTGGAACGCCGCGCCGAACGACGTGCCGTTGTCCGCCGCACCGGCGGGAATGTAGACGTCCTCGAACAGTGTTTCGCGGGTAATTTTGCCGTTTGCAACCGAGTTCATCGCGACGCCGCCGGTGAGACAGACCTTCGGGCAGCCGGTCCGCGCGTGCAGCCGTCGCAGCAGGTGGATGAGGATTTCCTCGGTGACGACCTGCAGCGACTTCGCGATGTTGTCGTGACGCACGGTCGTCGGTTCGCGCGGGTCGCGCGGCGCGCCGAGTTCGCGGGTGAATCGCTCACTAAGGAACGGCTCGATCACCGGAGCGCCGTCGTTCCAGTTCATGCGGATGCCGTGCTTGTGGTGGGTGAAGTAGTCGAGATTCAACTCGAAAACGTCGCCTTTGGGGCGGATCAGCCTGCGGAAGAAGTCCGCGAACTCGGGCTCGCCATACGGTGCGAGGCCCATCACCTTGTACTCGTCGCCGTAGTAGGGAAACCCGAGGTGCATCGTCACCGCCGTGTAGAGGAATCCGATCGAATGCGGGAACCACACGCGGTCGAGCACATCCCACGACGTGCCGCGCGCACGGGCGGTGAGCGTGCTGGTGAAGTCGCCCATGCCATCCACCGACAACACCGCGGCCTCGTCGAACGGCGAGATCAGGAAACCGGCGGCGACGTGGGTTTCATGATGCTCGATGCGGTGGAAGCGCGCCTTGAGCCGCGAGCGGTCGATCCCGACGGCGCGGGCGAACTGATCCTCGAGCGAGAGCGTGCGGCCCTGGCGCTTGAGCCGGTCGAAGAGCGCCGACGCCGATGGACGGTGCCGCATCACGAACGCGAGACGACGGGCGAAATTGGCGCGCGGATCGAAGGAAATCGCGACGTGACCGAGGTCGGCGGGATCCACCCCACCCTGCGCGAGACACCAGCGGATCGACTCCGCCGGAAATCCGGCCCAGTGCTTGATGCGGTTGAAGCGTTCTTCCTCGACGGCTGCGACCAGACGGCCGTCGATCACCAGCGAAGCGGAGGCGTCGCCGTGATACGCGTTGATGCCAAGGATGGTGACGGGTGTTGGATTCATCGACTGGAAAGGTTGAGGACGACGTCGCGGATGTCGGCGAACGATTGGTCGCGGAGTGCCCGCAGCTCACGCTTCAGCACGACCGACTCGCGTTTGCGCGCGGCGACGGCATCGGGCGTGAGCGAGGTCGCCCACTGGCGCAGCGCGGCATCGAGGTCCGCTCCCGGATCGATGCGCCAGCCGGCGCGTCCCAGCATCCGCCAGTTGTCATTGCGGTCGCTCATGCACGCGAGGATCGCCGATCCGGAGCAGACCGCGCTGACCGCCTTCGACGGAACACAAACGTGGTCCCATTGCGGCAGGAGCGAGACGAGATGCACATCGATCCAGCCGAGATCACCGCGCTGAAGGTTGCCGACCACGCGCACGGCCGGGTGGCGTGCCGCTTCATCGAGCAGACCGCGCGCATGAACGCCGTAGGGCGAGAGCAGCAACAGGTGGTGGTCCGGATCGAGCGCACGCATCACCGCGCGGACAAACCGGGGGTCGTGGGCCTGACCGATATTGCCGAGGTATCCGAGCACGGTTTTCCCCGGCCCGGGATGCCAGGCCGGCGGCTCCGTGCCCCACGATTCATCGTGGATACCACAGGGCAGGATCGTGCAGGGCATGTCCCACCCGAGATCCTCGCGCAGAAAATCCGCCTGGGCCGCGCCCAGCGCGATCAGATGATCGGGCCGACAGCGGCGCAGCGTGTCGCGGATGCGGCGAAACAGCGGATGACCGCGTGAAACCAGGCCAGCCGAGGCGAACGCATCGGGATAGAGATCCATCGACCAACAGATCCAAGGCAGTCCGCGCTTCGCGCAATGACGGGCGAGCCACCAGTTGAGGAGCGGTGGATCGGTCATGCCGATCACCACACCGCCGCGCAATCTGCGGGAAAGCGAACGACCTTCGATCAGCGAAGCCGCGAGACGCGGCAACGCGCGCTTGCCGTCGTAGATCGCCGGGACGCGCACCCGCGCGACATCCGAACCACCGTCGCCGCCCGTCACACCTCCGGCATAACGCCCGGCCACCGAGGCCGCGGTCACCCCGATGCCGTGGGCGGTGAGGAACGATGCAAGCTCTGCGGCCGCATGACCGGTGACGCCGGGATCCGGCGGGTAATTGCGGTTGACGATGGTGCAGACCGAATGGTGTGCGCTCATCTCATGCAGGGATGGACTCATGCAGGAATCCGTACAGGATCAGTGATCAAGCGTGGCTGACGGATGAACCCGTGCCAAGCACCACGGATTGAGTGCTTGAGAAATCAGACAACCATGCGCGCGAGCACGTCTGGCAGAAGGCGGGCATCCGGCGCGGCAGGGACAAGCGGCCCCACTTCGAGCGGTGCGCTTCAAAGGACCAGCCCGCTTGTCCCACTCGCTTCATGCAAGAGGAAACCACAGATTGCGCGGATTGACACAGATGGATGAAGAAGTGATGCGATTCGTTTGCTTCGCTGTTTGCTGATGTCGTCCATCTGTGAAATCGATGTCATCCGTGATTTCATGATTTCGGTGTCACGGCTGGCCGAGGCCTGACCTTCGAAGCGCATCGCGCGAAGCAGGGGCGGACCCGCCCAACCGTTTTGCGAAAGCTCACGCGGCAGGCTTTGCATTCACAACCGATCGCCCTCTTGCTCTGTAAAATCAGTCTCAATCAGTAGTTCATTACCCCGATTGCTCCAGCACCTCCGTCGGAAGAAGGGCATCCTTCCCTGTCACGAAACGCGGGTTTCCAGGCTGCGGACGACCGTCGCGTATCCATCGAGAAACGACGATGCAACCGTGTCCCATGAAAACCGCCGGGCGACCATTGTCCGGCCGCGCGCGCCCATGGCATGCAAATCCCCGGGTGCAAGCGCGGCTGCTTCGCCGATTGCCGCGGCCAACGCACCCGGATCGCAGACCACCCACCAGCCACAGGATTCATCAGCCACGCACGACCACGGTGTTCCATGCGTGGTGATCACCGGAAGCTCATGGGCCAGCGCCTCAGCCACCGCCATGCCGAAATTTTCGGTGTGGCTCGGAAGGATGAACAACGCGGCGTCTTGATACGCGTGATGCAGCGCGTCGCCGTCGAGCGGGCCGCTGAACGCGATCCACCGACCAAGACCGAGCCTGGCGACATCCGACTCGAGCGTTTTTTGGTGGCCGGCTTCATCGGGGCCGACGATGCGCAAGGTCCAACCATCGGGTTTTGCGCGCGACCAGGCTTCGAGCAGTACGGAAAGACCTTTCACCGGATGAAGCCGCCCGACAAACAACGCGGTGCGTGAGGTGGCACAGCCCGATCGCCCGCTGATGTCCGGAAGATCCACGCCATTGGGGATCATCAGGGTTTGGCCCGACCAGCCGAAGGCCTCGATCGTCTTTCGCTCGGCATCGGACGTGACATGATATGCGCGCGCCGTGGCCAGGTCGTGACGCTGATACAACCACCACGCGATGAGCTTCTTGCAGCGCTTGTGGCGCAGCGCCCAGGGCTCGAGCATGCCGCGTGTAGAGACGATGCGCGGGATTCCCCTTCGGCTCGCAAGCATGGCCAGTCGGTGGTTGTGCGGCAGCCAGATGCCGTTGTCGTGGATCACATCGGCACGACCGAACGTCGCAAGCGCCTCATCCACGGTTCCCGCGAGCCATCGCACATGCGGGTGATCGGCCGCAGCATCCGATGCCGATCCGTCGGCAGCCCACAGGCCGACCTCGGCACCGTGCTCGGCAAGCGCGCGGGCCAGTCGCGGCACCGACCTCGCCGGCCCGCCATAACCGGGCTTGAGACTGGCGACGGAAAGAAAGATCCTCATGTTCCGGCGTGATCGTGGTTGCGTCGCTCGAGACATTCGATCGCGATGGCCACCGCCCAAGTGCGGTACCACTCTCGCAGCGTGACTGGCGACACTCTCGCGGCCTTCGCGAGCATGCCGCCAAACCCGGAAGCGAGCCACTGGCGGAACGGAAAGCGGAATCCGCGCTTCGGCTGCTCCGCCACCCAGCGCGGCACCTCGGGCACTGCGTCGAGCAGCAGCCGCTTGCCATGCAACAACCTCAGCTCCGGGGGAATCGTCAGCAATGCATCGGCCAGTCTCCCATCCACCATCGGCACCCGCAGCTCGAGACCATGAGCCATCGAAAACACGTCGCTATCGCGCAACAACTGATTGCGCATGTAGCGCGTCACTTCGAGACACCCCACCGCGGCACGCCCGTCGCACGCCGGATCGTCGTCGATGGCATCGGCAGACCCGGTCACCTGACGGCCAGCGAGCCGTTGCGCGATTAGGTCGGCCTCGTCTCGTGTGAAGATGCCGCGCTGCACATGGTAAGCATCTAGCCAGGATCCGCCGCTGCGCAAAAAAGCCGCCAAGCGCCGCCAGCGGCTGCCCGGTGGAAAAATGCGGAGCAACGAGGCGATCATCGACCGCAACCCCGCAGGCATCCGGTGCAAGTGGCGAAATTGCGGCACCCGGCGGAAGCTGTCGTAACCGCCGAACCATTCGTCGCCACCCAGCCCCGAAAGCACCACCTTCATCCCCTCGCGCCGCGCGAGCTTTGCCACACACCACGTGTTGAAGCCGTCAATGCTGGGCTGATCGACCGCATCGAGAAACGCCGGGAT
The DNA here is from genome assembly GCA_016871685.1 of Verrucomicrobiota bacterium. Taxonomy (GTDB): domain Bacteria; phylum Verrucomicrobiota; class Verrucomicrobiia; order Verrucomicrobiales; family Akkermansiaceae; genus Luteolibacter. The sequence continues at coordinate 26,784 of VHCM01000009.1, read as the reverse complement.
TTCCGCAGCCCCCTCGTCGGCGGTCATCCGCCATTCCGTGTGAACCGTGCCGAACGCCTCGGCCGTGCGCCGCGCGATCGCGGACTCGTCGTATCCAGGGTCGTCGAAGCCGATGGAAAACGTGCGAATGTTAGCATCGGGACCCAGTGCATTGCGCGTCAATGCGAGCACTACAGTCGAGTCGATGCCGCCGCTCAGAAACACACCCACCGGAACGTCGCTCACCAGGTGGCGACGCACGCTTTCCTCCAGCGCGGCGCGCACGGTCGCCGCCGCGTTGGCGCGCGTCATCCCGACCGTCGGCTCGTTCCATCGGGGATGATGCCAGCGTCCGATCGACACCGCGCCCGAAGCGGCATCGAACTTGAGCCAGTGCCCCGCGGGCAGCAACCGCACCGCCGGATCGAGGGTCGCGGGCTCCGGTACCGATCCCCACATCAGGAAATCGCGGAGTGCGGCGGAATCGACACCGTCAGTGGAGCGTGTCAGCAACGAGGCTTGCGACGCGAAGGCGAGCGTGCGGCCTTCGATGCGGTAGTAAAGCGGCTTGATCCCGAACGCATCGCGCGAGAGCCAGGCCTGGCGCCGCGCCGGGTCCCAGAACGCGAATGCAAACATGCCTGCGAGTGACGGCAGACACGCGTCGCGATCGCGGGCGAACAACTCGAGCAAGACCTCCGCGTCACCGTCGCTCCGCCAGTCCACACCATCTCGTGCAAGCAAGTCGCGAAGATCTCGAAAGTTGTAGATCTCACCGTTGAACACCATCGCCGCACGCACGCTGCCGGATGACGACACCGCCGTCATCGGCTGTGCCGAGGCCTCGGACAGATCGATCACCGCCAGGCGCGTGTGCACGAGCGTCGCCTCGCTATCACTCCAGACGCCGCTGCCGTCGGGTCCGCGCCGACGGAGCCCGCCGCACCATGTATCCGTCCGCCAGCCGACGTCCGGACCGATCCATCCCGCTATCCCGCACATGATTCAGGTCCTCCTCGTTTCATCCCGTTATCCCTCGCTCGTTTCCGCGAGCACCTCGCGATACACCTGCTCATAGCCTGCCGCGACGGCATCCATGCGCCAATGCCGCAGGTTCTCCAGACCTCGCCGCACCAGCTCATCCCTCAACACGGCGTCGCTCATGATCCGTTTCAACGCATCGCGGATCGATGCCGCTTCGAACGGATCAACCAGCAGCGCGGCACCACCCGCCACCTCGTTCATCGGTGCGACGTTCGATGTGATCAGCGGGCGGCCGACCGCTTGGGCTTCAAGAATGGGCAGACCGAAACCCTCGTAAGTGGATGCGAAGATCACGACGTCACAAGACTCGTAAAGCGCGACCACGGCATCGCGGCCAAGGCGCGCATGAAACTCGGCATCGATTCCGGCGTCGGCAATGCGGCGCTTTCCAGCCTCGTCGAGATCGCCCAACACCACCAACGTGAGATCCATCCCGCGGCACGCCTCGATCACGCGGTCGAGGTTCTTGTTCGGAGTCGTGCCGGCCTGCAGCACCCGTGGCCTGCCCTGCGGCCATTCCTTCGGCGACAGCTGAAACGCGTCGCCCACCCCGTTGGGCACCACCCGGATTTTACTCCAAGCCCACGGCAGCCAAGCAAGCAACCGGTCGCGCGTGGTCGCCGAGATCACCGTGACGCGATCAGCCATCATCACCGGCAGGCACAGCCAGAAACACCACATCAGCCAGCGGCGCAACCCGTGGCTCTCATCGAGAAAGCGCAGATCGTGAATCGTCAACACCGACGGACGGAACGCCATGCACACCGCGTAGTGGATGTCGCCGGTGACGTGCAGGATGCCGCCTGTCGGAATCGACGCCACATCCAGCAGGTTGCGCAGCAATGCGAATGGCCGCGCCCGCGGCGACGACACCACGTGCTTCGTCACCGGCCGGTCGCGCACAAGATACCGCTCGATCGAATCGAACAATCCTTCGATGCTACTGTAGGCATCGGGTGCCCGGAACAGCCAGCGGACGGGGTCAGGCATGACGATGCGGGGAAGACGCCGGACCGGATCCGCGCGTTTTTCCGAGTCGGGCGGAAGGCTGCCGCAGATGGCGTGTTTTCGCGGTCGGCAGGAAATACTCGATCGCGAGAAAACACACCGCCGCAACAAGACCGCCCTTGACGATCTGATTGAGGATTTCGGCGAGGTCGGTTTCGGCTTTGATCGCTTGATAAAACACCAAGGGCATCCAGAACACAAAGGTCGGACGCAAGCGGGCCTGCCGGAAGCAAACCGCGATCGCGAGTGACATCGCGGCACCGCAGAGAAACAGAAAGAGGATCGATCCTCTTCTTCCGAAGTTCGCAAAACCCTCGCCAAGCAGGCTGAGGTTCATGCTCGTCGATCCGACCAGCGGCAATCCGGTGAAGCGCGTGAAGTTCGCACGGCCTCCGGCTTCCGCTTTGTCGGGCACCAGGAAGCGTGGCACCGCGGCAGCGACCAGCGCATCAGTCACGGTGCCGCCATTCGCATACGGCTCGCCCGACGGCACGTGACGCATCACATGCGAAATGATCCACGCCTGGTTGAGCCGCGCCAGCACCCCCTGCTCCAGTGCTTCGGCATCAACGGACCCGAGATTGTTCCAAAACAAGAGGATTTCCCCGCTCAGCGAGGCATGCTCGAAGTTCCAGACCTTCTCTCGGTAACTCTGCTTGATGCCCTGCAGCGTCACCGCCCCGACCGCTGCTCCGGCGATCAGCAACACCTTCACGGTCACTGAACGCGGACGCGCGGCGAATGCGAAGCAGAACAGCAGTCCGCCCCAGAGCAACAGATCATGAAACATCGCCGACTCCGCACTGCCAACGAGCAGGGGGGCAAGCGAGAGTGCGGCCAACCAGCGCGAACCGCGCTCAGGCGCGAACCACAGGTACAACACGCCGACATAGCGCAATTGCGAGAGCAGCAGAAACCCGAAAGCCAGTGATGGCGGACCCAGCCTGCCGGCGACATCCGCAACCAGTGAAACCGCGGCGAGCACCAGTCCGGTGACGAGGAAATGCCGGCGCGAGACACCCGCCATCAACCGGCGCTGATCCAATGAAACGCCGGGAAGCAACAACCCGAGGACAAACGCCGCGGTGGCGGGAGTGGCGAACGCAAGATAGTCCCCCGCATCCACCGCCATGCCCATCGCCGCGAAGTCCAGGTTCCTGCCGTAGTACCACAAGGCACCCGCCAGCCATTGCAGGCTCGCCAACAGCGCGGCAATCGGTGCCAACGGCAGTCCGCGATCGATGCGCTGGATGAACGCATGCGCCGCACCGAAACAGACGGCACAAGCAGGCAGCCACGGCGGTGCCAGATCAAACAGCGAAACCAAGGCCGCAGCGGCAATCATCACGAGCACCCAGCGGTCGGCACCCCCCCGCTGCAGCGATCCGCGCAGAGCCCGCCACGCATGCGATGCCAGTCGACGCGGTTTTCGCGCGGACCGAAAGCGCGGATCCGCTCGGGATGGAGTGTTCATCTGCATGACGGGTCCGACGATCTACCCAACATCACATCGAGGCGGTCACCGTAGGTGTTCCTGCCCTCACGGATGCGCCGCATCAACCGCTCGCCCATCGCCCTGCCCTCGTGCGGATGAGTCACCAACCACGCGCAGCGGTCGAGCAGCTCGAATTCATTGCGGAAAAACAAGGCGGTGTCGCCGTCATCGCCGAGAATCTCACGATGTTCCTCAGTGTCCTCGGCCAGCACCGGAGCGCCGACCGCCGCCACTTCGTAGGTGCGCATCGCATGACCGTCACGATTCGATCGCCGCACCAGCGTGAGCGCGCACTTCGTGTGCGAGAGCACCCTGCGCAGCGTCGCCGCATCGGCATGACCGCGGGCATGCGCGCGTGTCGCCGCAAACCGGTGCCAGTACCCGCCCCACAGGCTCACGCGGTGGCCGACACGGATCAGCGAGGCGATCAACGGCACCCGGTCGGCGTCGGCCCCGCCGACAAACGCAACATCCGACGTGAACTCCGCCGCATCCGAATCATCACGGAAATGAACCTCGGGCGCGTAGGCGAAGGGCAGCCAACGGACGTCACGGAGGCCAAGATTGACGAAATCGCCGAGATTTGAGCGCCTCGGAGTGAATACGGCATCGTAGCACCCCAGCGCCTCCAAAAACCACGCCGATCGATTGAATGCGCTCCAAGGATCGTCCGTCGAATCATTGATCAGCCGGATTCCCATCGTGCGCAGGCGGCGAAGCGCGTCGGCAGCGAGCGGCGCGATGCCGGTGCTCAGCAACACATCCGGCCGGAAATCCTCCGCCATCGCGACCGTCTCTCGCGAAAAGGAACCGAGTCGAAGCGGGCGCCTCGCCAACCGCCAACACAATCCGCGCACCAGACGCGGCCCATCCATCGCGCGCCTCGTGTCGGCGATGCGCACGTCGATGCCACGCTCGAACGCTGCCTGCCTTAGAAACCGGCCGACATGCCCCTCTTGATCGACTCCGGCAATGAGCAATTTCATGCGACAAGCAATGATCGGTAATAGGCCATCATCTCGCGGGCGACATCGGTCATCGTGCGGGGAATCAACACCGCATCGCGCATGCGGCTGACCCGATCGGGATTTGTGGCCAGTTCGCGAAGCGCCGCACGCCAGGCAGCGGGCACAGGATCCACCAGACAGCCGTCGACACCGTCGCGAACCAACTCGCCCATCCCTCCGAGGCGGTTGGCGAGCACCGGGATCCCCGCGGCAAATGCCTCGAGCACAACGAGCGGACCGCTTTCCAGACAGCGTGACGGAACGGCAAGCAGGTCGTAATCGCACAGCAGGCCGACCACTTGATCCGGCGGCATCGGCTCGTGCAGGCGGATGCGCGGGTCGGATGCAGCGAGTGCGCGAAGATGATCCGCATGTGCTGGCGCATCGCTTTGCGGCACACCGAACAGGTCGAGCCGGAGCGGTAGATCCGGCTCCGCCAAGGCCGCTTGCAGCAGCAGATCCGCCCCTTTGATGGGATCCATCCGCCCGAGAAATGCGATGCGCAAAGGCGCTCCTTGCACGCGCGCGGCGGCGAGAGGCTTCATTTCCCGGCGCAACGCCACTCCCTGACGGCATAGCCGGATCTTCGAATCGGACACGCCGTTGACGAGCAGCGCGGCACGCAACCATTCGCAGACCGCGACCACCAGATCCGCCTCGCGGAAATATTCGTGCGTGCGACGGTGGAGTTCCGACATGAACCACGGGATCTGCACCGCGGTCGCGAGTGCCCCGCGGAATCCGCTGCACGCGGACAACTCGCCGACGCGCGGCGGCAGATGCGCGAGCATGCCTGCCACGGGTTCCGGCAGTCCTTTCCCCTGCAACATGCATTGCGAGCAGCGCACCGCGTCCATCCGGCCGTCACAGACCTCTGCTCCGGCGCGCAGCATCGTGCCGTTGGCACAAACCGCACCCGGCGTGTGGCAGGTCACCACCACCGGAATGCCGCGCCGTTTCGCCGCACGCAGCATCCGCAGCGACACGCCCCGCGAGCGCGCGTGGAAATGCACCAGGTCCGGCTGTTCGCGATCGAGGAGCGATTCAAATGCGCCAGCGGTCTGCGGATCTCCCTCGCCGTAAGTCTCGCCCGCTGATCGCAGTGGCGCGATCGCCAGGCGATGCACGCGGATGCCATCGATCATCGAGGTCGACGCCACCCCGCCCGGTGCCACGATTTCGGAATGCACGCCGAATTCCGCAAGCTCTCGCGCCAGGGCGGCAACGTAAACCTCGGTGCCTCCCACCGGATCCGGGTGGTACGTGAACGGCAAATGAAGGATCTTCATCGAAGGAAGGCTTCTCAACGGATCGCGACATCGGCCAGCATGCGGTCTGCCACAGGTTTGAACTGGTGCTGGTAATTCCAATCATCGAGCACGCGGCGACGGCCGAGTTGCCCCATCGCCGCGACCTCAGCCCGATGCCCGGCAAACCACATGAGTTCCCGCGCGATGCTTTCCTCATCGCACGGATTACAGGCACGCGCATAGCCGGCACCCACGAACATCGCGTTCCAATCGGCGAGATCCGACACCAGCAGCGGCAAGCCACAGGCAAGGTAGTCGAACGCCTTGTTCGACGCACCGGCCATCGTTCGCTCGTTCGGATCAGCAGAACCGATCGGCATCAGCGAGATGCCCACATGCGCGCGCCGACACTCGGCGAGCAGGTCGGCGCGCGCAGGCACCGCACCGATCGATTCGACACGCGGACCGATGCCGAGCCGGGCAGCCTCGTCAAGCAGGGCTTTCAAATGGCCCGGATGGCCGATCGTTTCATAGCCCGCGATGCGCAGCACGCAGGACTGCGGCAGATGAGCGAGCGCGCGCATCAACGTGAACGGCAAGCGCGCGGGCACGATCGTGCCATGATAGAAGAACACAAACGGGGCGGGCTCCCGCACGGGCGACGGCCGATCCATCAACGCCTCCTCGCGCCGCGGACAATTCATCACGGTGAGCACCGGTCGTTGAGTACCACTCGCGGACTTGAGCCGGTCCGCGCGCCCCTCGTTGGGGACGATGCAGAAATCCGCGATGCGTGCGAGGGCCGGGCGCACGCGCGTCATCCGTTGTTGGAAGAACGAGCCGGATCCGCCCTCGGGCTCATCGTGCTCATGATACACCACACGCATGCCCGCTCGACGGAGGAGCCATCCGACCGGTGAGGCCATTGCGTCGGACACCACGATCCAGTCCGGACGCAGGCGCAGCGCATGTCCGGCACAGGCCGCGAGAAATACCAAGTATTGGAGTTTCTGCACGAGGCCGGGACGCCGCGACGGCCACAAATGAAACCGGATGCGCGAATGCGCTGCGGGCTGCAGCGAATCGGTGCCACGGCTCGCCACGCCGAACAAGGTGACCTCACAACCGGCGTCGGCCAGCATTCGCGATCCGTGCTCCACCGGCGGATACGCCGCCGGATTCGAGTATTGGAGATACAGCACGCGCGTTAGGCGACAGGCATCTCTTGACGACGGCCTCAACCACGACACCAGACCGCGCTTCCAGCTGCCTAGCGCCAAGGTCGCCTCCCAGCCGATGATCACCGCGGGAACACGCTGGCGCAACGCGGACGGCCGGAATCCCGTATCGAGCGAGAGCAATTTCCCGTGAACGCGACGAAACCCGGCGCGGTCGACGTCGAACCACTCGACGGCCAGTTGCTCGTACGCCGAGACCAGCGCGCGCATCCGGCCGGGCGGCAGAGGCCCTCGCCCCGACCAACGCCCGGCGATGTCATCCAGATTGCGCTCACGATCTTCGAGGAATGCACGTCGGCTGCGCGTCGAAATGGATCCCTCGCGATGCTGACGGTAAAACACCGCGATCTGCGGATCATGCCGCCACACGGCACCCGCCTCGGCCGCATCCCACGCGAAGCGTGCGTCTTGAATCACCGGGAGCCACTCTTTCCACGGCAGGATGCGCTCCACGATCGAACGACGGAACAGGTAAGCACCGGTCGGGCACCACATCCCGTTCATGAATGCCAACTGCGGGTCAGGATCGACGTCGGCGATTTCCCGTGAGATGACCTCACCCGGCGCGAAATTTCCCCGCGCATCGCATTCGAGCCGGTGCCAGTCGCCATAAATGATATCGGTTTCCGGGTGATCCCGGAACATGGTCAACTGTCGGCCGATCTTTCCCGCTGCGAGCAAGTCATCCGCGTCGAGATACTGGATGAAACCGCCGTTCGCATGCGCCGTGCCAGTGTTGCGCGCATGACTTACACCACGGTTCTCCGTGACGATCAGCTTCACCTCCGGGTGGTGCGCGCGGACCCAATCGGGCGTGCCGTCGGTCGACCCATCATCGACGACAATCACCTCCATCCGCACTTTACCTTGGTCGCGCAGCGAATCGAGTGTCTCGGGCAGCCAGCGCAGCGAGTTGAAGGCGGGGATGATGACCGAGACCAGTTCCATGTCGCAAACGGATGAATCGAGTGGCGATGCGCGATTCACGAACCACGCGGGTCGCGCATCGCATCGATCAGCGGATCCCAGCAGGCTTCGGGCGAAAATGCGGCGCACGCAGCCTCCACTGCGCGGTGTTCCTGCTCGCGGCGGGCATCCGCATCGAAATCGAATTCCATCACCGCACTGGCGAAGGCGTTTGCGTTCTCAGCCACCACCACCGCGCCGGGCGCGCGTGAAATCACACCGCGCACGGCTTCGGGCGTGGCGATCACCGCTTTGCCGTGGGCGACCGCTTCCACCACCTTAACCTTGAGTCCGGTGCCTTCAAACACCGGTGCGATCACCAGCGACGCCGCCGCGTAGTGCGGCTCCAGCGCATCGACCAAGCCGTGCACACGCACCGGAATCGCACGCCCAGACGCACACACCGCGTTGCCGACCGTGCCGACCAGATGCAAAGTAAAATGATCCGGATGCGCGCGGGCCAGCACTGGAGCAACCTCGTCGAGAAACCAATCGACTCCGCGGACATTCGGCTCGTAGGCACTGCCGACAAACAGCAGGCGGCCCGGCTCAGGATCCGTGACACCCGCCGTGGCCCCTGATGACATCGGCGCGACGAGAATCCTGCTCGTCACACCGATCCGGCGAAAGTCCGCCGCATCCTCGTCGGTGATCGCCACCACGACATCCGCCTGATCGAGCCATGCGTGTTCCGCACGCGCGTCGAGACGCGCCAACCACGGATTGCCGCTGTCACCCCACAAGTGGCCGTGCCAGACATCATGGGTGAGCAGGACCTTGCGGACCGATGAAGAAAATCCATCAAACGCATCGGCAAGCCAGGCGTAGTTGCAAACCACCACATCCCATGACTCCAGCTTCGCAACGCGCCGAATCGCGAAGCGCTCGCGCGGTGACAACGGCTCGCCCCAAGGATCAGGCACGCGCATCCGCCGGTGCAGTCCGCCAAATCCGCAACGACGCGCGACACGCGCAAGCAGATCACACCACCTCGTGACCAAGCGGGAAGACCAACAGAATCGCGGACAAACCGGGTCCGCATCGGCAAAGCGTCGCAGCACGCCCAGCGCCCATCCATCGGCACAGGCAAGATCGAGCACCCGCACGTCGTGCCCCGCCTCCGCCAAATGACGCAGCAGATCGATCGTGTAGGCCACCGCACCGCACGGCTCGGTGAACGGCGTGACCCTGCCGATAAAAAGCACCTTCATGAGTCGATTGGCGCTACTGACTCCCGGCGGCCGGTCATTACGAAAGTCTCAGCTCACCGGCATCCAGCCGGCGGTAGGCGCGTTCGCGTCCGCGTTGCTTGGCGATTTGGATCGCGCCGTTGATCCCGCGATCGAGCATGTCCCGCAGGCGCAGGCGCAAGACTTGGTCGGCGCGCAGTCGCGCGATCCGCTCCAGCACACCCTTGCTGCGGAACCAATCGAGGTAGACTTGTGATTCTGCCGTGCCCTCCACCAGACGCAGGATGTAAGCGCGAGCACATCGCTCCTTGGGAATGAGATGCGTGAGCCGCAACGCCGGAAACCGCCCGCAGCCCATGCCGATGTCGATCGCGTGGTAGGCCATGTCGATGTCCTCACTGCCGATCATGGACGATTCCGAGCGACCGAGAATCAGTCGCGCGGGTTGCGATGCAAGCGTCGCGAGATAGGCATCGACGACCCGGCGGCGCAGGCACATGCCCGCGCCGCTCGGCGTGCTCAGCCATGAATCGTATAGGTTCGACCACATCTCGCGTCCGGCAGGACGCACGGCAAGCAACTCAAGGTGCGGCAACATCCATTCGGCCGGCGGTTCCTCCAGCTCGGCGTCGAGCACCCCGCCCCAGGCACCGAGAGACGGGCGGGAGGCGGCGATGGCCAATGCCTGCTCGAGATAATCCGGCGACAACACGTTGTCGTCGTCGACGATAACCACCAAATCGGCCGTCGCGGCACGCAAGCCGCAGAGACGTGCCGGCGTGATCCCCGCAACCTCCTCGCGCAGAACGCGCGCCTGCGGATGCCACGACAAATCGAGCCGCTGCTCCAGTGCCGGGCTGGATGCATTGTCCACCACGATGAATTCCCAGCGGTCTTTGGGGAGGGTCTGGAGCTCGAGCGACTGCAGCACCCGTTTCAGGTACGCATCGCGCGGGTTGTGGGTGCAGAGGATGACCGAGATTTCATTCATGGAATGGAGGGGTGGGAGTGGGAAATCGGGGCAAGGGATTCCCGCAAGCGCAAATCGCGTCGGCGGAGCGCTTCACGGTAGAGCGCGACATCGCCCGCGTGGAACACCTCGATCCTGCGGCGCAACGCCGGGTCGATTTCGTACCCTGCCACCCCGCGCCGCGGATTGGCATTGTCGCGGACCGGTTCAAGCGGCCTGCCGAGGAAGCGACGGGCGAAGTCGGCGAGGTCGCTTTCGAAGTGCTCGGTGATGCCGATGAATTCGAACCGGCGGAGTGGAAATCCGCGGAAGAACCGCGAGTAGTAATTGCGAAGCTCCGGCCCAAGGCACATCCGTTCGAGCGACTAGTCCTCGTCAATGATCCGCTGCGCAATCTTGTAGACCTTGTCGTCGGGAATGCGGCGTTTCACGTAATGATAATGCGACACCAGCCGCTCGACGGGATCCCGCATCCACGTGATGAACCTCGCGTGGCGGATCAGCCCGAGGACATGGTACTTCGCAGGCAAAAAATGGCCGTGGATGCAATCGATCCGTTTGAAGTCGATTCCACGGAATGGAAACCGCAGGTTGTCCAATGCGGCGCGCGCGAGTCGCTCATGGGGCGGACGGTGCATCGGCTTGTCGGCATTGTCGCGCAGCAAGCGGTCGCCGAAATGCGCTTCGGGCAAGTTGCCGAAACTCGTCCCTGCCGTTTTCGCGAGATGGACGGAGATGATCATCGATTTTCCTTGTCGGAATGATGTCCGAAACGCAGACCGGGATCCGCTTACCAATGGTTCACACATCACAAAACCGAACCTTCCGAATGCTCAACATGGTGCGGCGATGTCAGCGCGCGGTTTCCCGATTCGCTGGCGAAGGCGACATCCGCTTCATTCACGTCGGCAAGACCGGCGGTTCCGCGGTGCGCCATGCGCTGGGTGAATGGTCGGGCCTCTCGAAACGCAGAATCATCATCCACTGGCACGACCTGCGCTTCACCGATCTGCCCGTTGGCGACCAGGCGATCTTTTTCTTGCGGGATCCGGTCAGGCGTTTCGTCAGCTCGTTCTACAGTCGCCAGCGACAAGGGCGGCCGAAGTACGACAATCCATGGAATTCCGACGAGGCACTCGCCTTCTCGCGCTTTCACACGGCCAACGAGCTGGCGCGCGGGTTGTCCGCCGCGGATGCGGAAGTTCGGGAGCATGCACAGGACGCGATGCGCGGCATCCAGCATGTGAACCAGCCGTACGGCTGGTGGTTCCGGGATGAAGCCTCGTTGCTGTCGCGAGTCGATGACATCTTCTTCATCGGGTTTCAGGAGCAACTGGCCGACGACTTCAACCGGCTGCGCAGCATGCTGGGAATTCCGGCTGAGGCCCGCTTGCCGGACGACGAGGTGTTGGCGCATCGGGCACCGGACGGCACCGACCGCAGTCTCGATCCCGAGGCGGAGCGGAACCTGCGGGATTGGTATGCGGCGGATTTTCGTTTGTACGAGAGATGCCGGGACCTCGTCCGGGCTCATTCGCGGCTGGGCGGGCGTTGATTGTTTCCTTGATCGGCGAGTGCCGACAGTTGCTCCGCAAGGACGCCCGCCGGATCGCGGGGCATCGTCGCACGGATCGCCGCAGCGGCAGCCCGGCCCATCGTCCGCCAGTCCTCGCGTCGTTGCCACGCGCGCTCCATTGCCTCATCAAGATGAACGATCGTCGGCGCGGCGGCGATGAAGCCACTGACGTTGTCTTCCAGCGGCTCGCGATTGCCCGCGACATCGGTGACGATGCAGACCCGGCCACAGAGCATCGCCTCGAGGATTGCCAGAGGCATTCCCTCGTACCGCGAAGGCAGCAACAGCGCGTGATGTCGCGACCACAAGGCTTCGATGTCCTCCATGAAGCCGCCGATCTTCAACCGGTCGGAAACCCCCTCCATTTTCGCCAGTCGCCGGATTCCCTCCGGCGAGCCGCCTGATCCATAGAGCGTCACTGTCAGGTTGCGTTCACGCCATTTCGGCAGCGTGAGCACGGCGGCGATCAAGTCCTGCCCTTTGGTCTTGGGATCGAGCCGTGCCACGCAAGCGAGACGCCAAGTAGAGGAATCCTCCGGCCACGGCGGATCGGAATCATGAGTGGCATGGCAGGCACCCCAGACAACCTCGGCGTTCACCAGACGTTCGCCGATCTGGCGCTCGAACAATGCGCGGTTGGCGTGCGAAACGAAAAGCACGCGTCTTGCACCGAGGTAGGCGGCGCGCAACCGCGAGGCACGATCGTCGTCCGGCCACCAGACTTCCGCATTGGCCTGCGCGATCGACACATAGGGAATGCCGTCGGCGAGGCATCGCTCCATCCATTCGAGACCACAATCGAAAGCACCGTGGGAAACGCAGACGAGATCGGGCCGGAATGACTTGATCCCATACCAGTCGCGGTCGGCGGGCATCTCCGGCGAAAGCGGACGCTTGATCCGATTCGCGAGACGCCAGGCCCAACCCGGCGTCGCATCATCGCGCAACAGCAACCGGGCACCTGCGTCGCGCAAATCCGCCAGCGGTGCCGCAAGCTCCGGCCAGCGGCGGGTCGACGTGAGCACTTCATGCCCGTCGCGCCGAATGCGCATCGCCGGCCTGGCCCACAAGTCCTCACTGCCACCCCACGGGGAGCCGGTCATGCCGCTGACAAATGCGATGTTCATCGATCCACTGCGCACGGATCATAACGCATAGCCGAACTCGCGGAGGTCGCGGGCGTAAAACGCCTCAACCCGTCGGCGAGTTTCGGGTTTGCGGTAATACCCGCGATAATCCCGCGGACGGCTGCTTTTGAGTTCGTGCGGAAACACCAGTTCGCAACCGGTCCTGTGACGCAGCCAGTCAAATCCATCCTGGATCTGCTCAAAGCGCAGCACGTGGACCGCCGGGCGTCGCCACGGCAGCAGTCCCCGGCGGATGAACCGGTACTGAGGCTCAAGGTGGGCGTCAAAGAACGGACGGCGGCGCTTTTCGGGCATCCGCAGCGCTAGCGCGACAAACGAGTCGAAATCAATGCAATGGAATGGCGCGGGACGGTTGATCTCGCGCACATGGTGGTACTCGGACACCAGGCGATCGAACGGATTGCGCACCATCGTGAAGAGGGTAAACCGCGGGAGGTCCGGGATCTCCGCGCGCAATTGCGCAAGCGTCCAGTGCTGCGGCGTGACGCCGTGGCGGGATTGGTCCGCCGGATTCCAAAAACAACCGGGACGTTTCATCCCGAGGGCCGACTCGATGGAGGAGCCTCCGGTTTTCGGGATGTGGATGAAGCACAATCCGTGTTCGCGGCTGATGGGCATGGGATGATCGCGGAATTCGCTGGTGTCAGACCGCTTCTGCGCGTCGGCGGATCATGCGACCCGGGATGAGCCAGGTCGACCGGATGATCGCGCAGACGGCAACACGCGTGAGGAAACGCGCGAGCGGCATGTTGGCCGAGCCCCGTTTCATGAACAGAGAAAATCTTGTGCAAACCGCCCAGCAGACCAACTCAAGCATGAAGCGCAGACCGCCGAATTCGGAAATGGTGGCGAGCTTCCGCCTCACATCCTGCCATCCGGGTTCCACCGGATCCCATGCGGCAGTGAACAGCAACGGGGCAATGCGGTCATCGAAGGGCTGACTCCACGGCAACAGGTCGAGGCGCACGCGATGCCTCACGCGCTTGACTGACGCGGATTGGCTCGCTGCGTGTGTCTCGGAGACCTGTGCGGCATGGATTCGGTACGTCAGCAGCTTGTTTTCGAGATTGGCGATGTCGGCGACTTGCGCAATCCGCCGCCAAAAGTCGAAATCCTCGGCATGCGGGCAATCGGATCGATAATCGATCCCGTGGTTGCGCAGCACCGCGCTACGAAGCATCACGGTCGGATAACAAAACGGATTGTCGAACATCATCCGAAACCGGAGCAGATCGGTCCCGCCCGGCACCACCCAACTGGTCGTGCAGCGGTCGGTCTCGAACTCACAGAGAATGTGGATGTCCGACCCGCACATCGCGATGTCCGGGTTCGCCTCCATGAACGCAACCTGCACCGCCAACCGTTGCGGATGCGCAAGATCGTCAGCATCCATCCGCGCGATGAAGCGGCCACGACAGCGGAACAGCCCACGGTTGAGCGCGCCCACCACGCCGAGATTCACCTCGTTGCGGATCACCCGGATGCGCGGATCATCAATTGACTCCACGACCCGGTCGCTGCCGTCGGTCGAGGCATCGTCAATGATGACCAACTCGAAATCCGAAAAGTCCTGGTTGAGGATGCTGCGCACGGCAGGCTCGAGATGCCTGCCCGCGTTGAAGACCGGCATCAGCACCGAGACGACGGGCGTGTCCTCGAGCGAATTCATCCCTTGAGACGTTTGGCGCGCAGGGACAGGGCCTTGGCATACCATTCCATGTCACCCGCGTGATGCGCTTCGATGCGCCGACGCAGTGCGGCATCGACCGGCTCCGGCGCGTCGGGCCGGGCGTTGAGCCGCGGACACTCCGTACCCCCACCAAAGTATCGCTGCTGGAATTCGGCGAAGTCTTCGGCGGAGTGCTCCGCGATGCCGATGAAGTCGAAGTACTCTAATGGAAAGGCCCAGAGGTACTGAATGTAGAAATCCCGGAGTTCCTCGCAGAGCGCGTACCGTTCGAACGACCACTCCTCGTTCAGGATGCGCTTTTGGAATGGTGGCGCGGTCGCGGCATCGTAGTGACGCAAAGTGAACCGATAGTCCGAGACCAAGCGGTCGACCGGATGACGCATCCAGGTCACGAAGACCAGATTCCGTCTCTCCCGCAACAGCAGGAAACGAGCGGGGAGGAAATGGCCGTGAATGCATTGCACGCCGTCATGCGCCGCATCGCGCTCGGCGTGCGCGTCGGCCAGCGCCTTGGCACAGCGCTGTTCGCGCATCAGATTGAACGGCTTTTCACCGTAGATTGTCCGCAATCCTTTGCCAAAACGATCTTCCAGCAGTTTCCGGAAGCTCGTGCCGCCGGTCTTGGGCAGATGGACGCTGATCATCAGCCGTCGCGAGGCCGCGGAATCGCAATGGGAGTCAAGGCGGAGCCAACGCATCAGCGGTTAAGGGTTTCGAGGATTTGCGCGCCTTGCACGATGCGCGGATCGATTTCCGCATCGCCCAACTGCAGAATCGGCGGAGGTTCGGCACCGGTCGCCAGCGCCGTCGCAAGACTGCTGAAGTAGCCCGAGATCCGCCAAGCGCGGTCGATCACGCGACGCTGCGATGGATCGTCGTTGAGCTGCTGGAAGATCCGTTCGCGATGGGCATCACCGTTGACATGTCGGCACAGACTACGGAGCGTTTTTTTCGGAATGCGTTTCCAGAACCGCTCGGGGCGGTTGCGGTTGAGGTAACCGATGTTCGCACTGAAGTTGCCGATGTGCAACAGCTCGGACGTGTCATGCACGCGCAGCACACCGCCCTGGGCGATGATGCGGAAATGGAGCGCGCGTGCCGAGTCGTGAAACAACCGGTCCTCACCGATCTCGCGCAAAAACATCTGCGTCGACCGCGGCAGGAGGCCATCGAAAGCACGGCGGAATCCGAGCGGCTCCGCTGCAAGCGCACGCGTGAGCACCTCACGGCGGTAAATCGCGAAGTAGGTTCCGCCGATGCAGGTGCCGTCGGCTGTCCACGCATGCCTGCCGCTGGTGTGGATCGAGTCGGTCGGCCTGACGCGTTCCTCCCCGCGGATCGTGATCGGCCAGGCGGAGAACACCGCAGACGCCTGATCCAATACGGGTAGTATGCCGGACATGAAGTCGCCCGTGGCGATGATGTCCGAATCCATGAAGCCGAAAAACTCACTGCGGTCAGCGGCGACCAGTCGGTCGATCACCGCACCGTGCTCGATCATACTCCGGCATTTCAGATCCACAAACGAAAGCCGTCGCTCGTCCTCGCAGCGGGCGCGAAGCCATGCGGATTCTTCTGCGGCACAACCATTGGAAACCAAGCGGAACGACAGGTCCGACCATTCGAGCAGACTGTCGACGAACGGCAGCAGCGCCCGCACCGTGCCGGGGGTGTAGATGATGTGGAAGGTCATCACTCCATTTGCATGGCTGGAGATCCAGGCTCCGACGAGATCCAGCCATCTCAACCCCGGTGCGGATCGGTCCCTATCCGGATGACGGGCATCCTTTCCTGTCGGCGAAGCATGGTAGTTGAGGCGGATTCTCGGCAACGCGCCTCTCTGGCATGCCGCCATCAACGCGAATCCGCGGCAGCAGATGCTTCCGGCACCCATTCCTCCAGTGCGGCACGCAGGGCGTCGCGCACCGGCCGCATGCCCGCGCCGGCGGCAGCCGCTTTGTCCGTGTCGAGAATGCAGTTGGATCGCGGCGCGACGGCCGCCTGCGAATAGAACTCGTCCGCATCGGTGAAGAACTCGAAGCGGTGATCCACACCGAGGATGTCTCCGATCATCGCCGTGACCTCGGAAGTCCGGACAAAACCGGGATTGGTGAGGTTGTAGATGCCGCGGGGCGCGCGGTGCTCACACAGGTCGAGCGCGGCACGGACGAAATCGCCGCGGTGGGACAGCGAGTTGAAGTTGTCGTAAAGTTTCGCGTAGCGCTGGAGCTTGCCCAGGTAGTTGCGCGGACCATCGTGCTCGTCGAACGGCATGCGCAGCCGCCAAAGGTAGGCGTGGTCCGAGTCGCGGATCAACTCTTCGGCCAGTGCCTTGCTGCCGCTGTAGAAGCTGCACGGCGGATGACGGAACGAAAAGTTCGGCTCCGCCGATTCGTCGAAGCCGCGAATGCCATCGGGCTCATGCTCGACACGCCTGCGGAATGCGGTGCCGGCCATGTCCGTCTCGACCGACCAGCCGTCGCCCTCGCGGACGAGACAGCCGTTGTACACGCAGCCCGAGGCGACGTGACCGACGGGGATGTCGGCGATCGCGCAGGCCTGGGTGAGGACATGCGCGAACACGACGTTGCCGAGTATCGTGTCGGATTTCTCGGTTTCACAGGCATCGACATTTGGTCTTCCGGTGAATCCCGCCGCATTGATGACAAACGACGCTTGACGCGACTTCAGCAGCCCGGCGAGTGCGCGGACATCCGACGGCCCGGCATCCGCGCGCGTCACTGGCTCGTACGCCATGCCGCGCCGATCGAGCTCGGCGGCAAAGGCACTGCCCATGTATCCAGGTGCTCCGAATAACAGAATCATGTCAGACGTCGTTTGATGCGGCCGTTGATGCGCGAACCGAGTGCGCGTGCGCCATCCCGCGATCCCGGAATGGCCACCGCGTTCCCTCCTTCGAAGCGCACCCGCTCATTGCCCAGCTCGCATTCGCACGGTCCCCACGGATCGTTCAAGCGATCCGCATCTCCGCCATCGCGCACGTTTCCTGCGATGCGCCAGACTGCCTCGGTGAGCGGTACCGGCGTGGATTCATCCGCACTTCGCGGCGTCGGGCATCCGTCCGGCGGCCGGTGCAGGCACAAGCTGCGCACCGCTCCGTCGAGGAAGCAGCTTTTGAGCAACAGGCTCCAGTCGCCGAGCAACTCGCCATGATCGCTGATCACACTCACCGCGACGCGTCCGCGGTCGCTTCGTTGCAAGAGGGTTTCCAAAAGCCCCTCGAACTGCGCGTCGAGCAGCGCGAGGTGGTCGGCGTAATCCCGGCGGATCACATCGATCACATCGGCATCAATGCCATCCGGCCAGCGGTCGAGTTTGCGCCGCAGGTGCGACCCGGGCGGAGCGTGGTCGAACGCATCGGCCGGACGCGGTTGCGGTGGCGGGATCTTTCCGCACGATCCCCTGCCCCTCCAGGATGCGGGCGTGTCGAACGGCTCGTGCGGCCCGGGAAAACTCACCCACAAGAACCAGGGACGATCGGCGGGCATCGCGGCGAGTTCCTTGCGCGCCTCGGTTCCAACCCAGATGTCCGGGTACAACTCGTCGGGCAGAACGGTCGGCCGCACGACCTCGGCGCGGTTTCCGCGATAGCGGTCTTCGAGATCATCCCGATACGCCTGCATCACGCCCGCGCGCTCCCACAGGTCCGTAAGTTCGCAGCGCACGCGGGACAGTGCACGCGGACCGGCGATCTCGCGCACGCGGTCGAAGCCGAGGGCGTGCATCAGCGGCAGATCGTCGCGCAGGTCGCGCGGCCGGCCGTGCGGCGTCCAATGCGTCTTGCCGATGAGATGGGTGGCGTAGCCGGTGTCGCGCAGGTCGCGCACGAACGACGGCGCATTGGCCGGCATGCGGAAGTCGTCGAGGTGGTCGACCCCCGCATCACGCGGACGCAGCCCGGTGAGCAGACTCGCTCGCGAGGGCACGCACATCGGGCTGGCCGGATGGCACCGCGGTGCCTGCCAGGCCGATCGCGCGAATCGTTGCAGACAGGGCAGGTTGAGCCACGGCTGGTGCAGCCAGTCGCCGCGCCACTGGTCGAAGCTCACCAGGAGCCAGCACTGCGGATCAGCCATTGTTTCAAGAATCGGATGCAGCGGCGTTTTCGATGCTCCACGCGCACTGCGGCAACACGATGCCGTTCACGCCAAATCCCTCGAAATTCTGCTGCGGCTCGGCGATGTAGAGCATTTTCCCGGACTGGCGGCGGTCATAGAAGTCGTCCAGTCCCACCCCACGCACGCTGGCGTAGACTGAGTAGGATCCGGCCTGCAGGTCGAAACCCGAGAACCCGACTACGACGCGCGACCGACCCTGCTCCAGCCGGATCCAGCCCAGCTCGCGGAATGAGGAAACCGTGAAAACCACATGGCCGCCGCGGGCGCTGTGGAGGGTCACCACGATTCTTGCCTGCGGAATGGCGGTGTCGCAATCGACGATCAACTCAACCGCAACCCGCCCGGCACCGCCCGTGGATGGCGGCGCGCCGACTGTGACCTCCTCGATCCGCGCACCGGCAAGCCGACCCGTCTTGTCAGCCGCCAGCGGCTTGAAATCACCGCCCTCCTCTTCGTAAGCACGCACGGCCTCCTCGATCGTGCCCAGCAGGCGCATGCGGCCACCGGCCATCAACAGACCCTTGTCGCAGGTGCGCATCAGATCGGCCGCATTGTGCGACACCAGCAGGATCGTCACGCCGGAATCCTGCAGCCGCTTGATCCGGTCGTAGCATTTCCACTTGAAGCGGAAGTCGCCCACCGCGAGCACCTCGTCGGCGATCAGGATGTCCGGCTCGAGCGCGGAGGCGACAGCGAAGCCGAGCCTGACCTGCATGCCGGAGGAATAACTCTGCACCGGCGCGTCGATCGACGCGCGGATCTCCGCGAAGTCGATGATCTCTTCCATGCGCGATTCGATCTCGTCGCGCGACAAGCCGAGGATCGATCCGTTCACCAGGATGTTCTCGCGACCGGTGAGCAGCGGGTTGAATCCGGCACCGAGCGCAATGAGCGCGCCGACGCGCCCTCGCATCTCGATGCGGCCGGTGTCGGGCTTGATCAACCCGTTGAGCATCTTGAGCAAGGTCGTCTTGCCCGCGCCGTTGTGCCCCATCAGCCCGAGGCACTCACCGCGCCGCAGTTCGAACGACACTTGGTCGACCGCCCAGAATTCGCCGTCGCGAAGCGTCCGGTTGCGCTCCTCGGCCGAACGTCTGCGACCGACCGGCAACACCTCGGCCGCGACATCGCGAATGCCGTACCACAGCGATTTTTTCAAATCGCGGCAGAATTTCTTCGAAACTCCGTCAACGCGCACAACGACATCGTCATCCGCGGAAGTGGCTGAATCGATCGGATCGGTCATCGGAAAAAGGAAAGAGAAAGAGGAAAACCAGAAATCCACGACATCCCGCGCCTCAGCGGTTGGTTCCGGCGAGCACAAGCAATTCGTCGGCGAACGTTGCGGCGGGATCCGCGGGCAGGAAGGCATCCACGCGTCGACGCGCCGCCAGCCCCATTGCGCGCAGCTCGTGGCGGCGGTCCCAGCAGCGCTCCATCGCATCGGCAACCGAGTCCTCGTCGGCATGACGCGCGATGAATCCGCTCACGCCCTCTTCGACGAGTTCCGCGTTGCCGCCGACATCGGTGACCACCGCCGGCCGCGCGCAACGCATCGCCTCGGTGAGCGTGTTGGGCAACCCTTCGTGGTGTGACGGCTGCAACAGCACGTGGTGGTCGCGCCACACTGCGGTGACATCCGCGACGTGTCCGCGGAAGCCCAGCGACGACACACCGTGCATTCCGACAAGGCGTTTGAGCGCCGCTTCCTAGTGACCGTCGCCGAAGACATCGACCGTGACGGGACGCTCGCGCCAGACGTCGCGGGCAAGCAAGGCAATGACCAGATCGTGTCCTTTGGATTTTGGATCGAGCCGGCCGACCATCGCAACGCGTAGCGGCTCGTCGGTGGTCGGCCATGGGCAATCGACGTTCCGCGCCACCTTCGGCGGGTAATGGAAGAATCCGGCGTTCGGGATACGGATGCTGAGCTGGGTTTCCAGCCAGCGGAGGTTCGAACGCGAACAAAAATAATTCGCGAGCGCGTGCGGCAGATGGTCGGCCAGCAGGTCGGCCTCATAGCCGTTCGGCCACAGTTGGGGGCCGCCATTGTGGATGAGCGTGACGAATGGAAGACCCCGCTGCGACAGACCCGCGACGCACCATGCACCGTCCGCGTTTTCGCATTGGTTCACCACGACCAGCGCAGGCCGACAGCCGGCGATGCGCTCCAGCGACTGGTATTGGCTGAGTGGCCCGCCGAACCAGCCGCCGATCCGCTCGCGCCAGTCGAGTCGGCGTGGGTTCGGATCCTCGCGCGTGATCCAGCGCCTGCGGAAAAGGAATGCGGCACCCGCCTGCCTGAGCCGCAGGAGCTCGGGCGTCAGTTCGCCGTGGTCCTGCACGCACACCATCACGCGACGACCGCGCTGCACGAGCCGCATCGCGGTTTCCTGCCACAGGGATTCGGACCCACCGCCATATCCCCACGGATTGGTGGCGATGAAGACAATCGGCCGCTGGGAGTCGGTGTGCATCGGTGGACGAAGCGACGAAAAAAGAAATGATTCAGGCCGATCCGGGCCGCGGCGCATCAGGCCGGTTCAGCCTCCCATGCGCGCGATCAAGTGCGGCATCGCGAGGCGGAAGCCGACCAATCCAAAAAAGCCCAGCAACAGCGACAGACCGAAGACGAGGAAGAACGGCTGCAGTTGCGAAAGCGGCTGCGCGGTGAGCGATTCGCGCGCGGTGATGATCAGCGGGGACACCGGATTCCAAACCGCGAGTGCGCCGGCCAGCCCTTCGGTGCGTGCCGGATAAACCACCGGCGTGAGCAACATCCAGAACTGCGCGACGATCGGGATCGCGCGGATCACGTCGCCGTACAATCCGGCGAGCGGCGTGATCGCCAGTCCGATCGCAAAGCCGCAAGCGAGCAGCGCCGCCATTGCCAGCGGAAACATCAGCACGCCGGAGTCCACGGGAATGCGCCACCACCACAGCACGGCCGCAACCAGCAGCAGGCGCACCAGGAAATTGAAGCACACCATCGCCAGCCCACCCATCAGCACCGCCTCGCGCGGGAAGTTGATCTTCGCGAGCATCGCCTTGGCGGAGATCAGCGACTGCGCCGGACTCGCCACCGCATCGACGAATACCTGCCACAGCAACGTGCCCATCATCGCAAACGCCGGATAGGGAATGCCCCCGCTGTCGATGCGCACGATCCCCTGCGAATTCAGGAAGATGAAGGTCAGCGAGGCCGCCAACGGCGGCAGGAACACCCAGATGTAGCCGAGGAAGGTCTGACGGTATTGCGCGCTGAGGTCGCGCACGAACAAACGCCAAGCCAGCTCGCGCGCCGCCAGCAGGTCGCGCGCGATCGACCGCACCAGCACCACCGGATGCCCCAACAACGGCTCCGGACTGTAAACGCGGATGGAATCGGGATGGCGTTTCATGATGAGAGAGACCGAAGGCAGGTGGACGGAGATGCAGAGGAAGGGCCCGGCGGACGGTCATCCGCGATCACCAGCAATGGTGCGGCAGTGAGCGCACCAGTTGGTCGAGCATGCGCTGGTCCTCGGCAAACCCGGCATCAAGCGTGGCGCGCAGCCCGCGATCCAAATCGCCCGGCTCGCCGGTATTCACCGCCTCGCGCGGTGGATCGAAGCGGTTTTCGACGCCGAGGAATGCGGCGACCGACTCCAGCGCACACACCGGATCGTTGAAAAAAATCTCGCTCCGGATCACCAGCAGGTTGTTGGCGGGGACGAACCGGAGCCAGTGGCACAACTGCGGGTGGTAGAACCCGCGCGCAAGGTAACTGTGCCGCATGTGCGCGCCACTCCAGTGGGCCGGGTCCGCGACGAGCTTCGCCTCATCACCCGCCAGCCGCGCCGACTCCAGTTCGAGCGCCTCCTCGAAGGTGGCCGCATCCTCCAGCCCGAGCCGGCGCATCATCTTGTAGTGCGACCACGCGCGCTCGGCCGGATCGCGCAACAAAGCGATGCAGCGCAGGCCGGGCAGCTCGCGCGCAACCCTCGCCGGCACCTGCGGGTGAAACAAATAATACGGCGTGCTCTCGCCCCGCCACCTTGCCTGCAAGGCTTTCGCATCTTGAAAATGACCGCGCAGCCAGTCCTGATCATGATCCTGGTTGTAGAAGTGGTGCAACTCCTTGACAGCGGTCATGAACACCTCCGGATGCCCCGACAGGCATTCATGCAGGGTCGACGTTCCGCCCTTCTGCGTGCCGATCACGAGCAGGTTTGGGATCCGCCGATCGCCGCCGAACAAGTTCAACCAACGTTTCATGACTGCCATCCGATCACGCTGCCGCCACTGGTCGAGCACGATGCGCGACCCGGGTGAATTCTCAGCGATCTCATGCGGTCAGAGAACCAGCCTTCCCGGGGGACGACCGATTCGAACTACCCGCCTAACCGAGAATGTTCCCTCAATCATGCGATCTCAAGCATGAATCGAGTGGCGGTTCCCAACAAACTGGCGAAACGCATTCAGGCGTAGAAACCAACGACCGTGTTATTCAGGCACCACGTTTTTCACGTCGGGCCTTCCACCCATGCTGTCGCTGATCCATTCGGCGAAGGCATGCCCGCGCGGAGTCAGCGACAAACGTGTGCGGCGGCGGTCGCGATGATCGAAAAACCGCGACGCAAATCCGAGAGTTTCAAGAGCATCGGCGACACTGGTCACCGCGGCAGTGGTCAGGCCCAGATTGCCTGCCAACTCGCTCAAGGTCGGCTTGCAGGGCCGGTTGAGGTACAGATTTGTCAGCGCATGCAGCGCGCTCAACGAAATCCTGCGATTGCGCATGGTATGCAAAATCGCATCCATTCGCTTCATCGGAAGAGTACCACAACCGTTCAAACCGCCCCGATCCGAATCACCCATGGCGGAACTGTCCGACGAGTGTTCGTCGGGCTTGGTACTGGCAACGTTCATGCACATGTTCGGTCTAGGCGGCAATTCTTTGCGGAATTCTCGTCTAAATAGCAAACGAATCATCAAAATATTCATTCCGGGTGCAAGAGGTGCAGGTCTGCATCAACCCACCCCCCCCGATGTCGAGCAGCGATCATCACCCGCAGGCAACACAACGGCTCCGGGTAAACGAATGATCCAGACGAGCGAATGATCGATTTTACTGGAAATTCAGCACAAACCATGCTATTTTGTAAACAAAACGAATCTTTTTTTGAAAATGATCAGGAAAGAACGAATTATTTGCTTCCGGAACCTCTCGGGAATCCGTATTTTTTGAAAGTCCCAACCAGCACTGCCCTACGGACGATCGTTTGGTCGGCCCTGCGGGTGGTGCACCCGTCCCCATGAACCCCACAACCAGCCAACATGAAATCCACGAACGCCTCCGGCGCGTCGGTGAAAGCCGATGCGGACCGCCTTGCTGACTTCGTCCTCTTCACCCAGCGGAGCTGCATCCTCAACCTCTCGGCGCAGCTCAACAAAGGGAATGTCTCGTTTCCCCAGTTTTTCCTGCTGACCTATCTGTCGAGCGAGGAATCGCTGACGATGTCCGACATCGCCAAGAAGATGGGGCATTCGACTGCCGCTGCCACCGGATTGGTCGACCGCTTGGAGAAGCTCGGCTACGTCGAGCGGGTCCATGCGGCCGAGGACCGGCGCAAGATCCTCGTGCGGATCACGCACAAGGGCGTGCAGCTCGTGTCGAAGATGCGCGCGGAAATCGCCAGCGACCTTGCCGACATCCTCGCCAACCTCGACGAAGACGAGGCGGAGACGGTCGAGCACACCAAGCGCGCGATCCGCAGCCGCTCGATCGGCTGAAGCCGCGTGCCGCAGGAACCATGAGCGATCGCGGTGCCACAGCCGACACGGTGCTGGAGTCACCCGCGTGGCTCGATGCCCTGCGGAGCGTGCCCGGCGTGCGCGCTGGCTGGGTCGGACGCCTGCCCGGCCTCGACGTCGCCTGCCCGCGCGACGAGGCGATGCGTCGGCTGCGCCCACATCACGAGGCGGCGCTGCGCGCGTTCACCGCTGATGATGCGCGCTGCTGGCGTGGCGAGCAGGTCCACGGATGTGAAGTGGCAATCGTGCCGGGTGCGACGGAAACGATCGCGCCCGATGGCCTGCCGGTCGTGCCCGGGGCCGACGGACTCGTCACCCGCGAGGCCGGTGTGGTGCTCTGCATCCATGTGGCCGACTGCGGGGCGATCTGGCTTGCCGACCGATCGACGGGCGCGGTCGGGCTGTTGCATTCGGGGAAAAAAGGAACCGAATCCGACATCCTCGGCCGTGCGCTCGACGTGATGGCCCGCGCGTTCGGCACCCGGCCAGGCGACGTCACCGCGGTGCTCGGCCCGTGCATCCGCCCGCCCGATTACGAGGTCGATTTCGCCGCGGCAATCCGCCGGCAAGCCGCACGCACCGGGATCGGAAATTTGATCGACTGCGGCATGAATACCGCGTCAGATCTCCGGCGTTTCTACAGCTACCGCAAGGAACTCGGCAGCACCGGCCGCATGATGGCCCTGATCGTCCGCGATGCCCCGCCATGAGCCCGCTCACCCTGCACGCCCCCGCCAAACTCAACCTCTCGCTGCGCGTGCTGCGCAAGCGCGACGACGGATTTCACGAGATCGACAGCTTGTTGATCAAACTGCCCGGCCTTCACGATGTGCTGACGTTCGAACCCGGCAAGCGCTTCTCGTTTGCATGCAACGATCCCGCACTCCCCGCGGACGAGGGAAATCTGGTGGTCGCGGCCGTGCGCGCTTACGAGCAGGCCGCCAAGGTGAGCTGCACCTGCGGCATCACGTTGGAAAAGCGGATTCCCCACGGTGCCGGACTCGGTGGCGGCAGCAGTGACGCCGCCACCACACTCAAGGCGCTCGACCAACTGCACGACGGACGCCTCGGCCTCCCGGGGCTTGAGTCGCTCGCAGCCACGCTCGGATCGGACGTGCCGTGCTTCCTGCGCGACGGCGCGGTGCGCTGCACCGGCCGCGGCGAGGTGGTTCAGGATGCCGAAACGCCGCCGCCGCTGCGCGTGCTGTTGCTCAAGCCGTGGTTCGAGGTGCTGACCCCCGACGCCTACGCTCGTTGGCAGGACAGCGAAGCTCTGCCGGGCATCGACGAACGCGAACAAGAGGTCGATGGCGTGCGGATCGTCAACGACCTCGAGCGACCGGTCTTCGGCAAGCACCGGTTCCTCGCCGAGCTCAAGCAGTGGCTGCTCGCCCGCGAGGAAACCCGCGCGGCGTTTCTTTGCGGATCCGGGTCGGCCATGGCCGCGGTGCTTCATGAGGATGCCGATGCCGGGAACCTCGCCCGCTGCGCGCGCCACGAACTCGACCCCGGGCTTTGGCATTGGTCGGGCACCACCGGCACGTGATCGCGGATGCAGCCTGCCGGAGTTCATCCCGTCACCCCTCCGCATCCCGTCGCCGCCGATCTGCTTTTCGCACGCCCGGTTTGACAAATGGAGAGCACGCTCCGTAGGGTTGCCGACCCGGCATCCCCCGCCCTGAATCCTCACTTCCCTCATGAACCTCGTCGTCGAGAAACAGCCCAACTGCAGCGCCACGCTGCGTGTCGAAATCCCCGCCCAAAACGTCAAGGAACGACGTCAGCAAATCGTCAGCCGCTACACCGGTGCCGCCCGAGTCCCCGGCTTCCGGCCGGGCAAGGCCCCGCGCGCGATCGTCGAAAAACGCTTCGCCAAGGCGATTGGCGAAGAGCTGCGCGAGGAATTGCTCGGCGAGGCGTTCCAGGAGGCGTTCAAACGCGACGACCTGCACATCCTCGAGGCCAGCCAGCCCGAGGATTTGGCAGAACTGCCCGACGGTGGCATCGCCTTCGTCACCAAGCTCACGCTCGCGCCTGAAATCACCCTGCCGGAATACAAAGGGATCCGCATCATCGTGCCTCCCGCCGCGTTGCCCGAGTCGGAGGTGGAAGGCGAGTTGCGCCAACTCCAGGAGCGCTTCACCGAATACACCGACATCGAGGGCCGCGGTGCCGCGACCGGCGACTTCGCCGTGATCGACTACCATTGCTTCATCGAGGGCAAACCCGTCGCGGAATTCCTCGGCAAAGCCGCCGGATTCCTCGAAGGCCGCGAGGGGTTCTGGGTCAAG
>VHCM01000008.1 GCA_016871685.1 Verrucomicrobiota bacterium | reverse complement strand
GAACCACCGGCCGCTTTACGACTGGTTCATCGCGAATTGCCCGGTGCCGCACCGGCCACGCCAGATCGAATTCGCGCGGCTCAACCTCTCCTACACGGTGATGAGCAAGCGCAAGCTGCTGCAGCTTGTCCAGGAAGGCCGCGTCTCGGGCTGGGATGATCCGCGGCTGCCGACGCTTTCCGGCATGCGCCGCAGAGGATATCCCGCCGCCGCCGTCCGCGATTTTTGCAAACGGGTCGGCATCACCAAATTCAATGGCACCACCGATGTCGCCTTGCTTGAACACGAGGTGCGCGATCACCTGAACCGAACGGCACCGCGCCGGATGGCGGTGCTTGATCCGCTGATGGTGGAGATCGCGAACTGGGGGGATGATCCGCTGGACCACGCGGTGCTGCCCAACCATCCGCAGGATCCGTCGATGGGCGAGCGCCAGGTGCGCGCGGGATCGTCGATCTGGATCGAGCGCGACGACTTCATGACTGATCCGCCGAAGAAATTCTTCCGGCTCGGGCCCGGGCGATGTGTCAGGCTCAAGGGCGGTCCCATCATCCGCTGTCTTTCGCACGTGACCGACGCGGAAGGAAGCGTCACGCGGGTGCTCGTTGAGTTGCTGCCGAACACGGTCGGCAAGGACGAGCCGGAAGGGGTCGAGTGTCGCGCGGCGATCCACTGGGTCGATGCCGCGACCGGCGTGGACGCCGAGGTCCGTTTGTACGATCGGCTGTTTCTGACGGAGGATCCGGATGCCGCGGAGGGGGGATTCACCTCGGTGATCAATCCCGAATCACTCGCATGCGTCACCGCGAAGATCGAGCCGTCGCTGGCCGACGCGCCCGCCGGATTTTCCTGTCAATTCGAGCGCACCGGCTACTTTGTCGCCGACAGCCGCGATCACAAGCCGGGCCAACGGCCGGTGTACAACCGGACGGTCGCGCTCAAGGACTCGTGGACCAAACAGTCGTCGAAGTGAAGCTCACTTCACGGCGGTGTCGATGAACTCCACCAGATCCTTGCGTGATTTCACCAGATCCGGCGGATTCAGGTAGAACATGTGACCCGCGTCGTATTCCACGGTGCGGATGTTGTTCCCGAGGCTGTCCGGGAGTCCGATCATGTGGCGGATGCTGTGGGCCACGCCTTCCGGCGGAGTGGCGAGGTCGGCGTGACCGGCCATCACGAGGATCCGCAAGCGCGGGTTGTCGCGCATCGCCGCCATCAGGTGGCCGCTCACATTGACCACATCGTTGTCGGCGCTCCATTTCCACGGATGCACCTTGCCGGTGAGGATTTCGTACGGCTGGTCTTCCTTGTAGCCGAGATCACGTCCGAGATAGTCGAGCAGCGCGGTGGCGAACGCACCATACGCGAGGGAATACGATGGATCGTACTCGGCAACGAGCGCGTTGCGATCAGTGACATCCCAAGCGACCCGCGCGTCGAAGCGGCCGATCACCTTGCCTTGGTCGCGCAGCAGTTCGCTGCGAAAAAGCCAGGGCGAGATCCGAAGGTCGTGGCGCAGCCAGATTTCGGCGGAAATGCCGGTGAGCGCGGCGAGTTCGCCTGCCACCGACGAGCGCGACGCGGCGTCGAGTTCGTTGCCGCGCAACAGGGCGGATGAGTAGGTCCCGAGCGCGAACTCACGGCTCCTGCGCAGCAGTTCATCGCGCGAGCCTTCGATCCTGCCGTGGTGCAGCGCCACCGTGGTGTAGGTCGGCAAAAACACGAGGTGCGTGAGATCGCTCGCCGCGGCATCCTCGAGCGTCGCGAAATCCAACAGCGATGAGAGCAGGACCACACCGTTGAGCATCATCCCGTAGCGCGACTGCAACTGCTTGGAAAGTCCGGCCACCCGGATGCCGCCGTAGGACTCGCCGAGGAGGAATTTCGGTGACGCCCAGCGGTCGTGCTCGGAGATCCAACGGCGCACGAAATCACCACAGGCGGCGATGTCCTCGTTGATGCCATGGAACTCCTCCGGCTTCGATCCGTTTTCGACGCGACTGTAGCCGGTGGACACCGGATCCACAAAGACCAGATCGCAGACGTCGAGAATGCTCGACGCATTGTCGGTGACTCGCACCGGCGGCACCGGCGCGGCCGTTCCGTCACCGGAAAGCGCGACCATCTTCGGGCCGAGCATGCCGAGATGCAGCCACACGGCGGAGGAACCCGGACCACCGTTGAAAGCGAACATCACCGGACGCGTGGCGGGATCCTTCACGTCGGTGCGAACGTAGCTGACATGAAAGACCGAAGCGCTGGGCGTGCCGTCGTCCTTGGTGAGCGTCAGTTTGCCGGCCTTGACCTCGTACGCAACCTTGCGGCCGTCGATGGTCACCGAGGACTGACGCGTCACTGGCTCGACGGTTCTTGGCTTGGCCGGAGGCTCCGGGGTTTCAGGCACCGCGGCTTTCGATGGCGGCTGAGCCGCCCGAACGGATGCCATGACGCAGAGGACACAGGAGGTGACGAGTGCGAAGGAATGAAGGATCGGAAACGTTGGATTCATGTGCAGTGGGTCGATGGGCCGAGTCTGGGATCTAGCGGGCCGCAGGTCTAGCGGACCCGCATCCGCGAATCATTCAGAAAATCAAAGGAATTGTCCGCCCGCCCTAATTACTTGTGACAATATATGTAATACTGAGTCAAAAAATTCACCCACTGGCCAGCAGAGTCACTGGCCCAATTCCCCAGTTGGCCGGACCTCATCCCGCAGGCTGCGGCACGACTTTCCAGAAGTGCTCGAGCGCGGATTGCCAATCAGACAGGATGCGAGCGGCATGCGGGCTTTCGGTCGCCTCGGCGTGTTGCTGGATGAGGTCGTGGAGCGTGGCGCATTCTTCTTGGTTCGTGCCGATGCGTGTGAGTCTGACTATTTCCGGATTGCAACGGCCGGGCAATGTGCCGCGTTCGTCGAAGATGTAGACGTTGCCGCCACTCATGCCGGCCGCGAAGTTGAGTCCGGTGCGGCCGAGGATGACGACGGTGCCACGCGTCATGTATTCGCAACCGTGGTCCCCCACTCCTTCGACGACTGCGGTGGCACCGGAATTGCGCACAGCGAAGCGCTCGCCTGCCCAGCCGGCGGCGAAAAGCCGTCCGCCGGTCGCGCCATAGAGGCAAGTGTTGCCGATGATGACATTGGTTTCCCAGGCAAACGCGGCTTTTTCGTGAGGACGGATCACGATTTCGCCGCCGCTCATGCCTTTGCCGACGTAATCATTGGCTTCGCCGGTGAGGTGCAGGCGCAGGCCGTCGACAAGGAAGGTGCCGAAGCTTTGTCCGGCCGTGCCGCGGAAGGACAGATCGATGGTGCGCGGGGCGAGTGGCCGGGTGCTGCCGCGCAGGTAGGCGATCTGACCGGACAGGTGCGTACCGACGCAGCGATGCGTGTTGCGGATGCGGTAGGATCCGGTGAATCGCCGGTGATCAGGGTCGACGATGACGTGACGCGCGTCCTGCAGGATTTCCTCGTCGAGCGATCCCTCACTGCCGAAGCGTTGGTTGCGCTCGCGGCTGTGGAACCGATCGTGCCTGCCCGCCGGATCGGCGTTGTGGAGCACGCCGGACAGATTGATGAAGTGCGACTTCGGATTTTCCGGGTCGTCGATTTGTTCGAGCAGTTCCGGCCTGCCGATGATGTCGTTGAGCGTGTGGGCGCCGAGCTTCGCGAGGGTTTGCCTGACCTCGCCCGCGACGGCCTCGAAGTAAGCGACGACATGTTCGGGTTTGCCCCGGAACTTCGCGCGCAGGTCCTCACGCTGGGTGGCGACTCCGACCGGACAGGTGTTGTTGTGACAGACGCGGAACATCGCGCATCCCGCGGCGATGAGTGCGGCCGTGCCGAAGTTGAATTCCTCCGCGCCGAGGATGGCCGCGGTGACGATGTCGCGCGCGGTCTTCATGCCGCCGTCGGTGCGCAGCGTCACGCGGTTGCGAAGTCCGTTCATCATCAACACCTGGTGCGCCTCGGCCAGTCCGAGCGCCCAGTCGGATCCGGCGTGTTTGATCGAACCGAGCGGCGACGCCCCGGTTCCGCCTTCGTGCCCGGAGATCAGGATCACGTCGGCAAACGCCTTGGCGACGCCGGCGGCGATGGTGCCGACGCCGGATGACGACACCAACTTCACGCAGACCTTCGCACGAGGATTGACCTCTTTGAGATCGAGGATGAGCTGGGCGAGATCCTCGATCGAATAGATATCGTGGTGTGGCGGCGGTGAGATCAACGTCACCCCGGGGACTGAAAAACGCAGCCTGGCGATGAGCGGTGTCACCTTGTGGCCCGGCAACTGCCCCCCTTCGCCCGGCTTCGCGCCCTGAGCCATCTTGATTTCGATCTCGCGGGCGTTGGCCAGGTATTCCGCGGTGACGCCGAAGCGGCCCGAGGCGACTTGCTTGATCGCGCTGTTGGCGCTGTCGCCGTTGTCGCGCGGGCTGAAGCGCGCGGGGTCCTCGCCACCTTCGCCGGAGTTCGACTTCGCTCCGATGCGGTTCATCGCGATCGCAAGCGCCTCGTGGGCCTCCGGTGAAAGCGCGCCGAGCGACATGCCCGCGGTGGTGAAGCGGCGGAGGATGTCGCCGATCGGTTCGACTTCATCGATGGATATCCCATGGTCCGGATAGCGAATGCGGAGCAGGTCCTTGATGGTGGCCGGTGGATGGTCTTGGGCACTGCGGGCGAAGCCATCATAGGGATCCGCGCTGGAGGATTTCGCGAACTTGTGCATCGCCGCGACCACCTTGGGATTCCATCCGTGGAATTCACCCCCGCCTTTTTTGACGACCCGGTAGTTCCCCTCGTCCGGAAGCGCAGAAGCTCCGGAGGTTCCGAAAGTGCGCTCGTGTCGCTGTACGGTTTCCGCGGCGATCTGCCGGTAGCCAATGCCGCCAATCGGCGAGGCGGTGCCGACAAAGCATTCCTCGATCACCTTGCCGCCGATGCCGATGGCTTCGAACACTTGCGCACCGCGATAGCTTGCAATGGTGCTGATCCCCATGCGCGCCATCACTTTGAGCAGGCCGGATTGGATGGCGGACTGGTAATTCCGTTCCCCCACGGACGGGCCGTCGATCGGCGGGGCCGTGTCCGGGGCGGCCAAAGACCGGATCGTCGCAAGTGCCAGCCACGGGTGTACCGCGCTGGCACCGTAGCCGATGAGGCAGGCGATCTGGTGGGTGTCGCGCGCCTCGCCGGTCTGCACGACCAGATCGCACTTCAGGCGCACGCCGGACCGGATGAGCCGATGCTGCACCGCACCCACCGCGAGCAGCATCGGGATCGGCGTACGGTTTTTCGAGACATCCCTGTCGCTCAGCACAAGGATCTTCGCTCCGTCGCGCTCGACCGCACGCAGCGCGGTCCTCGCAAGATCGTGGACGGCATCGGCGAGTGCGTCGGGTCCGGAGTCGGGATCGAACAGCGCGTGCAGCCGAACGATCGCGTTCTTGAGAAACGGCACCGCATCGAGCGCGGCGAATTCATGATCCAGCAATACCGGCGAGTCGAGACGCAGCACCGCTTCGGGCGCGAGCTTGGTGTCGAACAGTCCGAGACGCGGACCGAGCGCCGCGGCGAGCGACATCACCGATTTCTCACGGATCGGATCGATCGGCGGATTCGTCACTTGGGCGAACAACTGCTTGAAGTAGCTGTAGAGGAGCTTCGGCTTGCGCGAAAGCACCGCCAGCGGCGTGTCGTCACCCATGGAACCGGTCGGCTCCTTGCCTTCCGCCAGCGGGCCGAGAACCATTTCGATTTCCTCCGTGTCGTATCCGAACGCATGCTGCTGGATGAGAAGATCCTCGTCGGTCGGCACCGGAGTGACCGCGGAATGGTCCTGAGAAGCGAGAACCTCCCGCAGGCCGACGAGATGTCCGGCACACCATTCGCTGTAGACCGGATTGCCGGCGACCTCCTGTTTGATTTCCTCGTCCATCAGCAGACGATGCTTCACCAGGTCGACGGCAATCATCCGCCCGGGGCCGAGTCGTCCGTTGAGCACCACGCGTCCGGGAAGATCGGGCACGAGGCCGGTTTCCGAGGCGAGCAGCACATGACCGTCGTCGTAGATGGTGAAACGCGCCGGTCGCAGTCCGTTGCGGTCAAGCGTCGCACCGACGATGCGGCCGTCGGAGAAGACCAGCGCCGATGGCCCGTCCCACGGCTCCATCATCATCGAGTGGTATTGGAAGAACGCGCGTTCGGATTCGCCCAGGCGCGGGTTCTTCTCCCAAGCGGGAGGCGCCATCATCATCATCGCATGCGGCAGCGAGCGACTGCCGAGCGAGAGCACTTGCAGGACGTTGTCGAAACTGGCCGAGTCCGACATGCCAGGCTGCACGATCGGATGGAGATCGGCGAATCGAGCGCCCCAGATGCCGCCGGCCATCGATCGCTCGCGGGCCTGCATCCGCACGCGGTTGCCGCGAATCGTGTTGATCTCGCCATTGTGGGCGAGCAGGCGGAACGGCTGGGCGAGATGCCAGGTCGGAAACGTGTTGGTCGAATAACGCTGATGGAACAACGTGAAAGCGGTGGTGTATGACGAATCACGCAGATCGGGAAAGTATCTGCCGACCTCCGGCGCGTTGAACAACCCCTTGTAGACGATCGTCCGCGACGAACACGAGCAGACGTAGAAACCGTCGAGCCTGGCTTCCGCGCACCTGCGCTCCGCGACCTTTTGTGCGAGAAACAACGAGCGCTCGAAGTCGTCGTCCTCCGCGCCGTCAATCCTGGCGATGACCGCTTGGACAACGAACGGCTGGGTTTCCGCGGCCTTACGCCCAAGGATCGACTCATCGACCGGTACTTCACGCCACCCGACGAACCCGAGCCCCTCTTCTTTCACCGCCTCGATGAAAATCTTCCGAATGCGCGCCTGCGCGAGATCATCGCCGTGCGGCATGAAAAGCATCGCCACCGCGAGATCACGGTCATCGGGGACGACACGGATGCCGCGTGACTCCAATTCCCGGCGGATCAGCGCATGGGGGAGCTGGGTCATCACCCCCGCCCCGTCGCCAGTCGCCGAGTCGGCATCGATCGCTCCGCGGTGGGCAAGCCCCTTGAGCGCTGCCAGTCCGTGCCTGAGCACTTGATGGCTGCGCATGCCGTCCGTGCGCGCGATGAACCCAACACCGCAGGCGTCATGCTCCTGCGACGGATCATAAAGGGGCGGCCTGCCTGGGGAATCGTTGGGCATGATGATGCGGTGGGAGCAGATTGCATGCCACGCCGGATGCATCGGGCGGAACCATCCCGATCTCTGCCGCCAGCGCAAAATGCGGCGGATGATGAACCACCGATCGCGGAGAAGTCAAGCCGTGACGCGTATCAGTGGGGATCCGGCCGTCTCACGGATTCTTCGCCGGCTTGAGCACCTCCACCTTCACCGGGACGACGCCGCGCTGGCGGAAGCCAAGTCGCTCAGCGGTTCCGATCGTGACATCGATGATGCGGCCTTTGATGTAAGGACCGCGGTCGTTGATCGTGACGATTTCCGATTTGCCGTTGGCTTGATTCGTCACGCGCACCTTGGTGCCCATCGGCAACGTCTTGTGTGCGGCGGTCGGTTTGAAATTGCAGAGTTTCTGACCGCTTGCGGTCTTGGTGCCGAAGTTGGTCGCGATCGAATACCACGATGCCTTTCCGTGCTCGATCGCAGCCACCTTGTACCCTGAGTCGTGCTCAGGCTTCGTGACCGATGACTGGCTGGTGCTGGCGCAAGCGGGAAGAAACAGCGATGCACAAAGGCTTGCGACGAGTGAAATGCGAATCCGTTTCATGTTCATGGGAGCGGATTGAATTGGCGGAAGCAACGGGATCTAGCGTCTGCGGGGCAGATGTGATAAACAGGTTCATGTAGGAAATCAAGAAAAAACGACATCGCGCGGAGTGCTGTGAAACGCCCGTCATTGCTGGAAAATCGGTCATTTGCTACATGAAAGTTGATGATTTTTTCGCGCATTCCGCTTCGCATGCGGACTGAATCCAGTCATTGCTCATGGCCATGCCCTCCCCCGCATCATCCGTTCCCCGCGGCGAAGAACTCCTGCAGCGCATCGACGTGCGTGCCATTCCCAAGGTATTGCTTCACGAACATCTCGATGGCGGACTGCGCCCGGCAACAGTGATCGATCTGGCAAAAGACACCGGCTATCCGGATCTGCCGACGCGAGATCCCGATGATCTCGCCGCCTGGTTTCACCGTGGTGCACAACGCGGCGGACTGACGGAATACCTTGAATGCTTCCGTCACACGACGGCGATCATGCAAACCGCCGAAGGACTTGAGCGCGTCGCCTGGGAGTTCATCGAAGACATGGCGGCGGACGGAGTGGTTTACGCGGAGGTGCGCTTTGCGCCTCTCTATCACACGGAGGCCGGGCTGACGCAGGACGAGGTCGTAAGGGCCGTGGTACGCGGGCTGGAGCGCGGGTCATCGCGCTTCGGAGTCCGCTGGGGGCTGATCCTCTGCGCGATGCGCCACCTGTCCAGTTCGCTCGAAGCGGCCGAGCTGGCGATCCGCTGCCGCGACATCGGTGTCGTCGGATTCGACCTCGCCGGCGGCGAGGCGGGTCACCCGCCCAAGAAGCACATCGAGGCGTTTCATGCGATCCAGCGGGCGAACTTCAACATCACGATCCACGCCGGTGAGGCCTATGGTGTCGATTCGATCTGGCAGGCGCTGCAATACTGCGGTGCGCATCGCCTCGGCCATGCCACTCGACTGCTCGACGACATGGATATCACCGCGGATGGTCCGCCGCGGCTTGGCTCGCTGGCGCGCTACGTGCTCGACCACCGGGTGCCGCTCGAAATGTGCGTGATCAGCAATCTGCACACCGGTGCTTGCAGCAAGCTCGAGGATCATCCGTTCGGTTTGTTCTTCCGCAACGGATTCCGCGTGTGCCTCAACACCGACAACCGCTTGATGAGCGACACGTCGATGAGTCACGAGACCGCCACGGTGACGCGGTTGTTCGATCTCGGATTGGACGATCTGGAAAAACTCGCGCTCAACGCCGCGAAGAGCGCGTTCGCTCCATTCGAGAACCGCTTGGAGATCATTCATTCGCTGATCAGGCCCGGATACCGTGAGTTCCGACGTTTGTTGGCCGGAGACGCGGGCTCATGAAGGACCGCGTCGTGTGATTACCGTCCGGTACGCCAATGCCACGGCGATCGCTGAGATGCCCGCCGATGCAGGAAGCCAGCAATCGAGCAGCGCGAACGCGCAAATCACCAGCGCCGCCCATCCCGCCGACACGACCAACAGACTGACCCCGCCGGCAAAGCTGCTCCGACTCGTCGATCCGGCCGCAAGGCCGAGACACAGTGCGCCCAGCAGCAGCCAGTCGATCGCAATGCCGGATGCCGGATACGGCTTCGCACGCATGGGTTCGCAAGTTGCGAGGATCGCACCCAGCGTGCCGGACAACTGTTCCGAAAACCGGCGCGTCGCAGGCTCGGCAATCGAGCGATCGTCGTACAGTACCACGGCCCGGGCATCCGTCGTCTCGACGATCAACTCCCGGCGATCGATCAGCTCCTCGGCTGCGATCCGCTGGACGGATGGTGGAGATGCAACCCGCGGATCGAGCCGTCCGGCGCCATCGATCGGAATCAGCGGGCCGTCAGCACCGAGGCCGATCGACTTTCCAAGCCTCACCACCAGTTCCGATGGTTGAACTCCCGCCTGCTGCATGGCCACCACGAGAGCGAAGGACGGAATGACACGGTCGCCCCAGATCGCCAGCAGATGACGACCATCGTCGGGCTCGGACTCGATGCGCTGGAATCCCGCGAACGACCGATCGCCGCCGAGGAAAACATCGGGCACGGGCAGGCGGTTCACCACCGGAAGACCGCCACCGCCCGCCACGGTGCTTGCGTCCAGAGATGACCTCCGGAACGCGGGCGGCATCGGCTGCGGGACTGCCCCACGCGTCACCGGAGCGCACGTGGTGATGGAATCGAACGCATCCATCGATTGCTCGAGTGCCGCAATGCCGACTGCGTCCGGATCGTCCCAAGCGAGCACGACAGCGCTGGCCGCGTGGCGCGCCCCGAGACGATGGGTGTTGGAAAAGACGACCGCGAGATCGACCGGCGATTGCGGGGACTCCTGGAAGATGCCCTGCGGATCGTCCCCGAGAGAAATCGAAACAAACGGGTCGCGCCGGGCATTCCTGCCATCCGCAAACGACAGAAGCCATCCCCGGTCGGGTCCGGGATCGATTTGGACAGGTGGATTGTAAAAGCCGCGCGCCACCCACGTGAACAGCGCGCGATCGATCGCGGAGCCGGGTGACAACCACCACACGGTCATGGCCGCCGCAATCGTCAGGCCCAGCACGAGCCACGGCGCGGAGTCCCGGTTGCGGCGCTCGCTCATGACATCGGTCAGGCAACGGCTTCGAGCACCGGTGCCAGCGGTTCTTCGAGCGGACCACCTGCGGTCACCTCGGCCAGGAGGCGTGCGGCCGAGGCGATGTGCGGGCGATACCATTCGTCGCCGCGCTTGGCGAGGATCATCGAGTAAGCGCCGATCGCTTGCATCAGGCGCTGTGCGGCGCACTCCTTGAAGAGCGAAGGCTCGGGGCGCTCGTCGGCGATCTGTTCCCAGAGGTCCAGCAAAGCCTCGCGCTCCTGCAGCGTGTGGTCGAGATAGGGATCATAGACCAGCGACGCGAGATCGTATTCCTGTCGTCCGCGCCGCAATCCCTGGAAATCGATCATCCACACCTGGTCATCGCGGATCATCAGGTTCTGCGATTGGAAATCGCGATGCACGAGATGCTTGGCAGACGAACCGAGCCTGGCGGCCATGGAGGGGAACGCGTCATGACCGCGGAGCCGACCTGCGTCCATCCCGAGATGTCCTTCAACGAAATGGTCGAAAAAATATTCCTGCTCCCAACGATAGAGAGCGGCGTCGAATGGCGGCATCAGCTCGAAGTCCTTGGGCACCTTCGCATAAAACAGGCGGTCGACCATGCGCAGCGCCGACTCGTAATGCGGAAGCCGCGTTTCAAATGGAGCATCGCGAAGCGAGAGCAGGTCGGTGTCACCGAGATCTTCAATCAACGCCACGCGGTATCGCAGACGCTCGTGCAGGATTTCCGGAACCGGCAGTTTCGCCTGTTTCAAAAACCGGGCGACCGGGACAAAGCGGTCGTTGTCCTCGCGTTCGTCAGTCCAGTGCATGCCGATGAACGAATCGCGCAGCGCGCTTTTGACGCGCACGATCGTGCGTCCCGACGCGCCGCGGTTGATCGGCTCGAGCGTGATCGGCACGGTGGGGTCCACACCGAG
The DNA here is from genome assembly GCA_016871685.1 of Verrucomicrobiota bacterium. Classification (GTDB taxonomy): domain Bacteria; phylum Verrucomicrobiota; class Verrucomicrobiia; order Verrucomicrobiales; family Akkermansiaceae; genus Luteolibacter. The sequence continues at coordinate 28,111 of VHCM01000008.1, read as the reverse complement.
GTACTGCCGGGCGGTGGATAGAATCGCATCGGTTGGCATGCGCGCGCGACATTACGTGGCGGCGCCTGCCGCCTGCAAAGCGAAAAGCCCGCAGCCTGTCGCGTCGCGTCCGATCGTACCCTGCCGACGGCCCGATTGGAGGTTGCGGACGGTCCGAGTCTGCGCTCCCATCCCGTCATGAGGTTGATGTTGTTTGGTCACGGCTACCTGGGTTCGGCCATCGCCCGGGATTTCCGTGCCGGAGGATGGCGGGTCTCGGCGGCATCGCTCCATGGCGGCGACGGCCTGTTGCGCTGTGATCTTGCGGATCCTGCGGCCGTGGCCGATTGTCCGGCGGCCGACCTGATCATTCATTGCGCCTCATCCGGGCGTGGCGGCGAGGATGCCTACCGGCGTGTGTTCGTCGACGGCTGCCGGAATCTCGCCTCGGCCTTTCCAGACACCCCGATCCTGTTCACCTCCAGCACCTCGGTGTACTCCCAGACCGACGGTTCGCTGGTGGATGAGGACAGCGAGACCCTGCCCCAACGCGAAACCGGGAGACTGTTGCTTGAGGCGGAACAAATCGTGCTCAATGCGAATGGCATCGTCGCGCGGCTTTCGGGCATCTACGGGCCCGGACGCAGTGTGATCCTGCGAAAATTTCTCACTGGTGAGGCGGTGATCGAAGAGGAGGGCAGGCGGTTTCTCAATCAGATTCATCGCGACGACGCGTCGGCCGCCATGCTGCATTTGGCGGAATCGGGCATCCGCGGAAGGATTTTCAACATCAGCGACGATCGTTCGTTGTCGCAGCTCGAATGCTACGAATCGCTGGCCCGGATGTTTTCCATGCCGCTGCCTCCCCGCCGTCCAGCCGATCGGGATCGCAAACGCGGATGGACGCACAAGCGGGTGTCCAACGCCAGGCTGCGCGCCACCGGGTGGACTCCGCGACACCCGTCGTTCCTTGATGCCGCCCAGTCGATCGCCGGCACCTTGCAACTCTGACGATTGCCACTGCTCAGCGGGTGCGCCTGCGCTGGCGGGAAAGCATCCAAGCCGCCAGGCCGATGCAGGCGAGAATGAACGCCACCAGCATCGAGCCGCAATAGCGCTGGGTCTCGACCTCGCCGTTGCGATCGCCCGCCCATCCGCGGTGATCTCCCGGAAGGCCCGCCCAAGGTAGCGGTTTTTTCAAAGCATGAAACACCATGCGCCTGGTTTTTTGACGATAATCGTTGCGGAAGGTTTCCGCCTCGCGAACGAGCAGATCGATCCGTTCGTTGACAAAAAACTCCGAGGCCGGCCGGGCGTCCTCACGATCCTCCGGCCAGACTTTCATCGTCTCCACCTCGATGCGGCTCGCGCTGCCCGCCATGCGCCGGATGCGCCGGACGAGTTCAACCGCCTCGTCCTTGTCCGACGCGCCTGCCGCGGCAAGACGCCGGAGTCCCTCCTTGGCCAGATCAAAGCGCTCCGCCTCGTTGCCGCCCATTTCCCCGACGGTCTCGCGTCCGCGATCGATCGTCCGCTGCAGCCGGATCCGCTCGACCTCGAACGGGTTGCGCACGGCCTGCGAGACGATCATCGCCTCATACACGTAGCGCAGCGGCATCAGGGTGGCCGGTACCGGCACCCCGCCCCGCTCGCGAACCTCACGCGTGTTTTGAAACAACCCATGGTTCATCTCCTTGTAGGAAACCAACGCGCCGGCAAAAAGCATCTGCGGCACCAACAACAGCGGTACCGAAGTGAGCGCCGCCCGCTCGGTGGAGACCAGCACCGAAACCAGCAGTGCCAGCGCCGTGCCGGACCACGCGGCAAGCGTCATCCACAACCAATGATAGGTGAGCATCCCCTCGATCTCGAGGAATTGGTTGCCAACGATCAGGTACGCGAGGCATTGCGCTGATCCCACGACGCCGAGCGCGAGGAATTTCGCCACGATGTACGACAACGCGCCGTGTCCGCAGTTGCGCTCGCGCCGCAACACCGGTCGGTCGCGCAGGACCTCGGTGGCGGAGTTGGTGAGCCCGAGGAACATCGCCACCGTCGCACTGAGAAACAGGTAGGCGGGGATGTGCAGCGCGGTCGCGAATTCGTAACGACCCTCCGGCGACGAGCGCAGCGTGATCGCGATCAGCGCGGCGAGCAACGGTGCTTCAAGGCATGTGCTATACAACGTGCCGCGGTTGCGCGCTTTCGACAGCAGCGACCTCATGAAGTGAGTGCCGAAGACCGCAAGCATCGCGCGAAGCCTTCGCGCCGGGCGCGGCGGCAACGGCAACAGCCCGTGGTTTGCCGGCACTTCGCCCGTCCCGGCCGACGGCGACTCGCTGCCGCGCATCGACAACATCAAGTCCGCGCTTTCGAATCGCTCCTGCCAGAAGGACGGTGGAAAGCGCCGCCATCCGGTGGGCCCATCCGATCCATCGACACCGTGAAGCGGCGTCTCCAACACGTCGAACACGAAGTCGGCTCCGAGCGGACCGTTCTCGGCGAGCGCGGGATGCTGGATGCCGAGCTCTTCACAGGCCTCGCGGAAATAGCCGACCATGCCGGCCGGAGTGCCGAAGTACGCCAGCCGTCCGCCACCGTCGAGCAGCAGCACTTTGTCGAACATCCGCAGCACCGGAGGCCCGGGTCGGTGCAAGGTGGCGATGACGATCTTGTCCCGCGACAGCAGCCGCAGGGTCTCGGCCACGTGCTCGGAGTCCTTCGAAGACAGACCGGAAATCGGTTCGTCGAAAAGAAACACCTCGGCTCGACTGCCGAGGTCGAGACCGAGGTTCAAGCGGCTGCGCTCGCCGCCCGAGATCGTTTTCTCGCCCGGCGCGCCCACGCGCCTGCGCGCGATCGGCTGCAGGCCCAGCTCGGCGAGCATGCTGTCGACACGACGCTCGTGCTCGGCAAGTGACAACGCGGGACGCCGGATCGTCACTGCGTGCCGCAGATGCTCGCGCACGGTGAGCTGCGGGTTGAGCGCCTCCTCCTGCGGCATGTGCGCGATGAAGGGCACGAGCCGCTCGCGCCTCTCGTAGAGCGAGAAGCCATTGATATTGACGCGCCCCCGCGTCGGTTCGCGCTGGCCGGACAGCACCGACAGCAACGTGCTCTTGCCGCTGCCGCTCGGGCCGATGATGCAGAGCATTTCGCCACGCCGGACAGCGAAGTTGATGTGATCCAGCGCGCGCGTGCCCGGACCGAAGTCGTGAATCAAGTCTTCGACTTCCAGCGACTCGATCAAGGTGCGTTCCTCATCGAGAAATCCCTTGCTGAACAGGCAACGCACCGCTTGGCTGCCGGACAAGCGGATCAACGACCCGTCGCGCAGCGGCGCGCTCAGGCGCACGGGTGATCCGTCGACCAGAATCGGTCCGTTGCTTTCGCGGATCTGCAGTTCGCCTTCGGCCTGACCTGCATCGTAGCGGATGAACAGCACCGTTTTCGGCGCGAGTTTCGGTCCGAGGAGCAGATCACCGCTTTCCAGTTCCGAGGCATCGTTCGAGACGAGATACTCCTGCCGATCCCCTGCGAGCCGGAACCTTCGTCCCGAACCCGCGTTCCTGCGACGCAGCTCGTTGATCGAGGTGGAGAACCCGGCACCGTCGCCAAGGCGTTCGTGATGGTGGCAGACCACGATTTCACCGCGCTTCAGCGGTCCATGCGCACCGGCATAGAGTCGGCTGTCGCCCAGGGCTTCGACCCGGGCGTCCAAACCAAAGGCCACCCTGACCACACTGTGCCTCGTGCGCGTGCGCTCCGCACGCAGTCCGTGCGCGCCTTTCTCAAGGTAGATCGCGGGGGTGTTGCCCGTGCGCATCACGTCGAGAAAAAACAGCAAGTCCTCGAACACTAGTGACCAGCCCGGCACCACCAACGGCTGTCGCTCGCGCACCCGCAGGAAACCACCGGGTGCCAGCGACCTGCCGCGCACCCAGAGCGGCGCGTTCCCCGTGTTGCGCACCAGAATCAGGTCGGCCGCACGATAGACGCGGAATTCATGGCCGACCGCTGCCGGGGGCAGCACGACATCCGCCCCATCGCGACCGAACACAACTCGCTCGAAGGGAAGTTCCTCCGCATCCGCGCCGTCCGCTTCACCACGCATCTCCCGCAAAATCGCCGCACCCAGTTCGGGCTTGCCCAAGCGGCGCATGAACACCTCGAAGCTCGACCGATTGCGGTCCGACCTGCCGGCCGCATCGACCAGTGTGAACAATTGCAGGCCAAGCGCCAGCTTGCCCGCATCATCGTACACGTGACGCAACTCCTGCGCGATCAACTGCAACGGCTGCGGATTTCCCGCAGCGCGCTGAAGCCGACGCGCCAACCAACGGTGGTCCACCTCGGGAAACGCGCTGCGAAGCATGTCGAGAATCAGGTCGCCCTCGGCGGCACTCAACTCGCCATCCAACGTCGCGAAGGATGCGAAGGCATCGACCAGAACGCCGGTCTGCGCCGCCGCCCCTGGCCGCAACGAGCGCAGTCGGCCGATCCCCGGAACGGTCCGCAACCACTTGAGCGCCCGTGTGTTGCCGATCGCACGCCACCACGGCGGGCGGGGCACCGGCGGAAATGACGAAGCGTCCACGCCCCGATCTAGGCAGGGCCGCGGGCGGTCGGCAAGGTCGCGGGAAAAAAGGGGTTTGCATTCCCCCGCCCCGGATTATCCTTCTGCGGCCGCTCATCGCTCTGGCGCGGCAAGTTCACCCCCCTCATGTCCGATTCACCCGACACCCCGCCCTCCCGTCCGCAACCTCCGCGCGGCCAGGGGGACTCCAACGGCTTCAACTGGCGCATGGTCGTGCTGCTGTGTGTGGCTTCGCTCATCCTCGGCCTGGCCTTGTTCGGCGCGCCCGGAGGACGCACCGCCGAGTCGCTGACTTACGCGCAATTCAAGGATGCCTGGGATCAAGGCCGCATTGTGACGAACGATGCCAAACGTTCGCTCAAGGTGATGACCAGCGACACCGCCCACGATGCGGTGATCGCCGGGTGGATCGGCCCGCGGCTGGTCGCCCCCTCCAACCCCGACATCCGCCGCGAAGACTTCCGCGTCCGGGTGAATCTCGATCTTCAGGGATCGGAGATCAAGGAGCTGCTCGGTGAGGACGTGCGCATGCTTGCGGGCCCCATGTCCGATGCCGCGGCGGAGGATGCGTCAACGATGCTTTCGCTCGCGGATTTCCGCCGGTCACTGGCACTCGGCGAGGTGAATCGCGACGACGCGCGTAATCCGTTGCGGATCCTCACTCAGGACGGCGGGCGCGACGCGGTGATCTTCGGCACCCGTGAAACCATCGCGAACCTGACGGTTCCCGTCGATCCGGCAACAGGCAAGCCCAAGGACGCACAACCATTCCGCGTCGAGGTCTCCACAGTGATCCAAGGCGAGGAACTGCGGAAGCTCGTGCAGGACCAGGCCGTCTACGAGCGCACCACCGACTACCTCAAGAACGCGCTGTTCACGTTCCTGCCGTTTTTGCTCGTCATCGCCATTCTCTTCTTCCTGTTCCGTCAGCAAATGAAATCCGCCGGGCGCGGGGCGATGTCCTTCGGCAAGAGCAAGGCGCGCATGCTGACGATGGACCGCAACAAGGTGACCTTCCGCGATGTGGCCGGCATCCAGGAGGCAAAGGAGGAACTTTTTGAAATCGTCGACTTCCTGCGCGACCCGAGGAAGTTCCAAAAGCTCGGCGGCACGATTCCCAAAGGAGTGCTCATGGTCGGTCCGCCGGGAACCGGCAAGACGCTACTGGCACGCGCCATTGCCGGCGAAGCCGATGTGCCGTTCTTCTCGATCTCCGGATCGGACTTCGTCGAGATGTTCGTCGGCGTCGGCGCTTCACGCGTCCGCGACATGTTCGAACAAGGCAAGAAGCACGCCCCCTGCCTCATCTTCATCGACGAGATTGACGCGGTCGGCCGCCATCGCGGACACGGCATGGGTGGCGGTCACGACGAACGCGAACAAACACTCAACCAACTGCTCGTCGAGATGGACGGCTTCGACACCCAGGAGGGTGTCATCATCATCGCCGCGACCAACCGCCCGGACGTGCTCGATCCCGCGCTGCTCCGCCCGGGACGCTTCGACCGCCAAGTCACCATCAGCCTGCCCGACGTCAATGGCCGCGAGGAAATCCTGCGTGTCCACGTCAAGAAGATCAAACTCGCCGCCGGTGCCGATCTCTCGCGCATCGCCAAAGGCACGCCCGGCTTCTCCGGCGCGGAGCTGGCAAATCTGGTCAACGAAGCCGCGCTGCTGGCGGCGCGCCGGGGATTGGCCGCTGTGACGCTTGACGAGATGGAGGAGGCCCGCGACAAGGTGCGCTGGGGTCGCGAACGACGCAGCCTGGCGATGTCCGACAAGGAAAAAGTCGGCACCGCATGGCACGAGGCCGGCCACGCTTATCTCAACATGGTCGTCCCCGACACGAATCCGCTGCACAAGGTGACGATTATCCCGCGCGGACCCTACCTCGGTGCGACGATGTATCTCCCCGAAGGCGACAAATACTCGACACAGAAGAAGGAAGCTCTCGCCAGCCTGATCGTGACGATGGGCGGCCGCATCGCGGAGTCTTTCCACAGCGACGATGTGTCGAACGGCGCATCGGGAGACATCCGCCAGGCGACCGCTCTCGCACGCCACATGGTCTGCGAATGGGGCATGAGCGATCAGCTCGGCATGGTCGAGTATGGCGAGGGCGACGCACCGGTTTTCCTCGCCCGCGACATGGCCAAATCGCGCAATTATTCGGAGGAAACCGCGCGCCTGATCGATGCCGAGATCAAGCGATTCATCGACGAAGCGTATCGCACCGCCGAGCGCATCCTCAGCGAGAATCGCGACAAAGTGGAGTTGATCGCCAACGCGCTGCTCGAATACGAAACGCTGGACGCGAGCCACTTGCGCGACCTCATCGAGCTGGGTCACATGAAGGATCCGCCTTCGACTCCCAAGCCGCCACCGGTTCCGGACGAGCTGCAATCGAAATCGGGACAGCGGGCCTCCACAGGCGATGCGACTCAAGACGACGGACCGATCCCGGGTGCGGTCGGCGCTCCGGCCTGATGCTTCTTTCCAGCACCTGCGGATGATCCGCGGCCCGAAGCGTCAGGTGACCGCTGTGGCGATCGGCAACACGTCGTCGAACAACACATCGGCGAGCATGCCGAAACCCGCGTCGCGCGTGAGTCTGGCATGCACCGTGGCCGGGCTGCGCATCCCGCAGAGGAACTTCGTCAACTGCTCCGGCGCGGCCAACGCCGGATGACGCCTCGCAGCGATCTCGCGGATCTTCAGCCACTCGACCTCGCCGACTTCCCGCGCGCTCGGGCGTTGCAAACGCACCGGGGGCAGACCGCGGCAGCGGTCGCATTGACCGCAGGCCGCAGCGCCACGCGTGCCGAAATGACGGGCAAGCCGCGCCGCCAGGCAGGTGCGCGACGCGCAGAACGCGGCCACGTCGCGCAATCGCCCGAGGTCGGCTTCTCTACGCCGCACGAACAAATCGGCGATTTCGTCGGCCAGCGCGGCGATGGATTCGGGCTCTCGTTTGACACGGAACGCATGACGCACTCCGGACACTTCCATCACCGCATCGCCCGCTGCCTCGAGCGATGACAGGGCGGCGATGATCCGCTCGCGCCTGACGCCAAGCTGCCGGGCGAGATCGGTGGGCTCGAATTCGATCGAGCCCCAGGCGGCCCGGCCATGCGAAAGGATCCGTCGCAACAAACGGCGCTGCACCGCAGGATGGCCGTGCAGCATGCGCTCGTGGGACCGCAGCGGGCGGATCCGGTAGCGCTGATGGTGTGTGCCAAGCGGCTCGATAATCCCGCGCGACTCCAAATGGGCGAGGATGGTCCCGATCGCGCTGATGCGAAGATCGATCGACAGCGATAGCTCGCGGATCGAGACGTCGAACTCCCTGCCCAATCGCATGACCCGACCGACCAGCGAGCGCAGCGCATGAAGCGGTGGATGGTCCGCGCCGATGAAGTTGCCGAGCACCGTGAGGTCATCGCCGCAGGCCAGCAAATCGCACACGGCGGGACTACCGTCGCGTCCCGCACGTCCGGTTTCCTGCGCGTAGCCTTCGAGGCTCTTTGGCAAGTTGTAATGGATCACACCGCGGATGTCGGGTTTGTCCACTCCCATTCCGAACGCGATCGTGGCGACCATCACCCGCGCATCCCCTGTCATGAACGCCTGCTGCGCGTCACCACGGACATCCGCGGTCAACCCGGCATGATAGGCACGCGCGGCAATGCCCGCGCGGCAGAGCTCGGTGGCCACCTCCTCGGCCGTCTCCTGACGGGTCACGTAAACGACCACCGCTCCGTCAATCGACTCGAGTTTACCCACCAACAGGGACATGCGTTGGGCCGAGGCGCAGGGGGTGATCCGCAAGTCGAGGTTCGGGCGGAGGTAAGGCAGCCGCACTTCGTCACGCGCCGCGATCCGGAATTGCCGACGGATGTCGCGCGCCACCGCAGGAGACGCCGTGGCGGTGAGCGCCAGCACGCGCCGCAATTTGAGCCGACGGCAGAAACCCGCCAGCTTCAGGTAATCCGGACGAAAATGATGACCCCACTCGGAAATGCAGTGCGCTTCGTCGATGGCAATCATCACGATCTTCCGAAGACCCGGCCAATTCCGGAAGTCGGGACGGGTCAGCCGCTCCGGAGCAACGTAAAGCAGACGCAGCGCGCCGGATTCCGCTTGGTCCAGCACGCGGCGGATCCCGTCCTCATCCAACGTCGAATCGAGTCTTGCCGCGGCAATCCCCCTCGCGCGCAGCGCATCGACCTGGTCCTTCATCAAGGCGATCAACGGGGACACGACCAGCACCAGCCCGCCCAGCAACTCGGCGGGCAGTTGGAAGCAGAGCGATTTTCCTCCGCCAGTGGGAAACACCACCAGCGCAGGCCTTTCCTGCATCACGGTCCTGATGACACGCTCTTGACCGTCACGAAATCCGCTCAAGCCGAATCGCTCACGCAGCATCAGGCGTGCCTGATCGTCGGAATCGTTGATCTCCATGATGCCGGACATCGGATCAGCTGTGTTCAGGTGGCCCGGACCCAATCCATCCGGCACGCGGCATGCCCGTCAACCATCCCCAAACTCCGTCGGCGGCGTGTCGTAACAAGCGCAATCCGATCCATTCATTCATCATCCACGACCTGCATGCCATTGAACGACCGCGGGGTCAATCCGTCACAGTCTGGTCATTGGCCGATTTGGTGGTCTTGGAACTCGATCCGCGATTGGATCTCGGCCAGATAGCCTCTCGCCGACCGCGCCCGCTCCATGATCGATTGATGCGCTTCTCCGGCATCGGCGAGTTCGAGGATCAGCGAACCGTGAAACCGCCACTGCCTGAGCTGGCGCATGAGCGAGGTCCAGTCGATCGCGCCGTCGCCTGGCGGCAGGTGGTCGTCCCGGTCCCCCAAGTTGTCATTCACATGCAGCATGCGGAGATGGCCGGACAGCTTGTGAACCACCGTGCGGAGGTCGCCGGAGAGAAACGCATGACCGGTGTCGAGGCAGGTACCGACGTTGGTCTCGCGGATCGCGCCGAGCAGGTAGAGCATGTCGCTGGTGTGGCCGAACATCAGGTGTGGCAGCATGTTTTCGAGCAGCAGGGTGATGCCGAGGTCCCGGCAGTGTCGCGCGACTTCGTTGAGCAAGGTCGCCGCGCTGCGCATGCGCAGCTGCCACTCCTCCGACGGCACTTTGCCGGCCTTCTCCGGCCCCGGATGCAGCACGAGATAGCGCGCGCCGAGGATGCGCGCGGCATCGGCGGCACGGAAGACCTCGCGCACCGACTCACCACGCTGCGCGGCATCGAGCGACGAAATGTCGATCCGGTCGGCGAACGGCGCATGGAATGAATTCGCCTCGATCCCGAGGTAGACCATCAATCCGGCGGCCTCGCGGACGTGACCCGGGTCGTGATAATCCAGATGCTCGGGAAACGAGCAGATTTCGACCAAGGTGAATCCGCCGTCGCGCACCAAGGGAAGCGCTTCGAGGATGCCCGTCCGGATGAAACATCCCGTTGAGATACCACAGGGCCAGTCGCTCATGACGGGATCGGTTCGGATTCGGACTCGCTCACGTAGAGTCGTCGGTGGATCGAAGCCAGCGAGCACCGGTGTGGATGCCAGCAAAATCCTTTTTCTTGTTGGGAGACACAGTTGAAATCAACGCCCAGCTCGAGGCGTTGGTCGATCTCACCCGCGAACAACCGCACGTAGAAATCGGCGCGCACCGCAGGATCGTAGTGGTCCCACTGACCGCGCCAGTCATGTGCTGGATCCTGGAATCTCGACGTGATGAGTCCCGCGATGCTGCGCGGGTGCCAGCCGGCCGCGAGCAGGCAGCGCGTCACCAACTGCATGCCGGACGGATTGAGCAGAAGGTCGTTGGGATGTCCCAGCACATGCCGTGCACACGGCGGCAGCGCGCACACCGCGGCATCATCGACCTCACTGCCGCACGCAGGGTGCCAGCCGTGACCACGCGAGTAGAACCAGCGGTGAAACGTAGCGAGTCCCGACTTGCGGTAGGAATCCAGCAGCTTCTCCATGCCCGCATCCTGCACCGGAATGGTCACTCCTGCGCGTTTCGCAAGATCCAGCACCACATCCGGGCGGTGACGTCGCTCGATCAGTTCGCGGATTCCCATTTCATGCAGCGGCAGCGTGAAAAAACTGCGGACCCGCGATCCCAGCGACCTCCGGTCGATCAACCCCGAGATCCCACGGTTTGCGGTAAATCGTGTAGGGAATGCGGATCATCCGGCTTTCCAGTGGGTCACCGTATTCCGAGAGATCGATGGAAAGCATTTCACGCGCCCCGGAACCACCCGGGCCGACATGTCGGGCGGTGATTTCGACCGGCACGGAACAGAGTCGCGCCGCGTCCATCTTGATCAAGTGGGACAGGTGCTCCATCAACAACCCGAGATGGGCAAACAGCGGATCCGGAGGATGCTCCAGCTCCGCCGTGTTGCAAATACCGAGCGACGCGATGCTCTCCGCCACCGGCATCCGCTTGCCGATGCGCCAGATGAAGTGATGCCCTTGGCCGGTCACCAGATGCAGGTAGCCGATGCCCAGCATCAGCAAACGAGACTCGATCGCGGCCACCAGAGGTTCCTGCAAGGCGAAGGCGCGTTGCGGATTCGCATAAGCCGCAGCCGGATCGTCTAAGTTCACGTACTCGATGTCGAGATGGACGAGCATCGAGTCCCGGTCGCCGAACGAGCGCGCGAGCTCGCACCCTTCATCAAGCAAGGCCTGCAGCCGCGCGGCCGGATGCCGCTCGAAGCGTGACGGATTCACCGGATCCAACCTGCCGATGAAGTCACACGTCGCGTCTTCGAGCCGCTCGCAACCGAGGTATTCCAGAATGCGGCTTCTGACCACCGGGGCCTCGATCACTTCGCGAATCGCGGTGGATCGTTCTGCTGTTTGCATCGGTTCGAAATGATGGGCGCACGGGATCTGCCGCCGACAACGCGACGATATCCGCCACTCGCCCTCCTCGCATCCGAGCCGGACGAGGGCAAATGATATCCTTGTCACTCGCGCGTTCGCGGGTCGCTCCGCTTCGCGGCGGATTTCCTTGGCGTGGTGCGGCGATCCGTCGCATCATCGGTCTCAAGCCCGCTCCTGATCCGCCTGCGATGCCCACTGACGCGAAATCCCAGCACCCGCGCATTCTCATCGTCACTCCGGAGATCACCTATCTTCCGCAGGGCATGGGGAACATGACGCAGCGGATGTCGGCCAAGGCCGGAGGACTGGCTGATGTCTCGGCATCGTTGGTGTCGGCGCTCTTCGAGCTCGGCGCGGACGTGCACGTCGCCTTGCCGAATTACCGACGCATGTTTCAAGGCGATGTCTTCGACCTGCATGAAAAGGAGTTGAGGAAATATCATGAAGTGCTGCCCGATTCGAACATCCATCTCGCGGAGGACCGGATCTTTTACTATCGCGAGCAGGTTTACAGCGATCACTCCGAGGAATCGCTGCGCATCGCGCTCGTCTTCCAGCGCGAGGTGATCAACCACATCATCCCCCAGGTCCGCCCCGATTTGATCCATTGCAACGACTGGATGACCTCGCTGATCCCGGCCATGGCCCGCCGCCGGGGAATCAAGTGCCTGTTCACTGTCCACAACATCCACACCCGCCAGGTTTCGCTGGCGCGCATCGAGGAGTCGGGTATCGATGCCGCGGAATTCTGGATGAACCTGTACTTCACCTCGCCGCCGCAGAACTATCATCACGCCAGATCCCAAGTGCCGGTGGATCTGCTCACCTCCGGCATCTTCGCCTCACACTACATCAACACGGTGAGCCCGAGGTTTCTTTGGGAGATCGTCGAGGGTTGGCACGAGGTGGTTCCCTCATCGGTCCGTGAGGAACTGCGCCAGAAATACCATGCCGGCTGCTCGGCCGGGATTCTCAACGCACCGGACAGCTCGTATCAGCCTTCCACGGATCCCTCGCTGGTCCGCAACTACACTGCCGATGACGTCATCGCGGGCAAGGCGGCGAACAAGCTCGTGCTCCAGCGTGAGTTGCAGCTCAAGCAGGATCCCGACGCGGCGGTGTTCTTCTGGCCCTCGCGGCTCGATCCCGTCCAGAAAGGTCCGCAACTGCTCACCGACATCCTGCATGAGATCGTCTCGGACTACTGGAACCGCAGTCTGCAGGTCGTCGTGGTCGCCAACGGCCCCCACCAGCACTGGTTCGACAAGATCGTCTCGGCATTCGACCTGCATGATCGGGTGGCCGTCGTCAACTTCGACGAGCGCTTGTCGCGCCTCGCTTACGCCGGATCGGACTTCATGCTGATGCCCTCGTTGTTCGAGCCGTGCGGGCTCCCGCAGATGACCGCTCCCCTTTACGGATCACTGCCCGTCGTGCATGCCACCGGCGGGTTGTACGACACGATCAAGCCGATCGATGCGGAGGACTCCACCGGCAACGGATTCCGCTTCGAACACTACGGCACGGGCGGCCTGCGCTGGGCGATCGATCGCGCGATGGAGTTTCACGCGCTGCCGACCGCAATCCGCGGTCGTGAGCTGGCCCGGGTGATGCGGGAAAGCGCGCGCGAGTTCAGCCACCACGAGGTGGCCCGTCGCTACATCGCGATCTATGAGGAGATGCTCGACCGCCCGCTGGTTGAGCGTCAGTCCGGTGAAAGCCTGGCTCACGGGGAATCGGCGGGCTGAGATCCTCCGCCCCATTCAGCGCCCGGACACGTCGTTCGGCCGACAGACGATGATTCCGGCATGCTTCGACGATCCCGCGAGATAGTCGGTGATCGGCCGATCGATGATCGTCATCCGCCCTTTCGAGCGATCCGATGTGGCATGCGTGAAATAAGCGCGGCCGTTGAGGCGCACGATCAACCCGACGTGCGACGTGTAGCCGTGTTTCGAGTTCGTCGAGATCGCACAGATGTCGCCGTTGGCAAGAAACCGCTCGACCTCGCGGACGCGCGCCTTGGGCACGTGCCACACGGGCAGACGCGAGACGCGCGCTTCGATTTCGCCCATCGCGGGCAACAGTCCGGAATCGGACTTGAGGTAACGGTAGTTCCTCCACTGCACGGTCATTTCGCGGATCTCGCGGTGCAGCCGCTGGGCACCAGGCAGGCGCGGCGTGAGGTTGCGCGCCAGCCCGCGGCGTTCGTTGTCGGCAAACACTTCCTCAAGGTGATGCATTCGGCTGAGATAGCCGCCGGTGCACACGCCGTTGCGATAACGTTCGATCTCGATCATGTGCAGCATGTCGCGCGGCGTGTAGGGCCCCGGCCCGCGACGCAGCATGCGCGCAATCGCCAGCGCGTTCTCGTAAAACGTCCAGCAGTCCATCGCCTCGAAATTCACCACCGGCGACTCGATGCGGTCGTCCACTTCGAGCGTGTAGTTGACGTAAGGCGTGGCGACCAGCTCGCGCGCCACGCGGATCGTTCGTTCCCCGATCGGCAGATCGCGCCAGCGGCCCCGCTCGGCCTTGGCCAACACCGCGCGGAATTTCGCCTCGCCTTTGAAGACGACATCCATCGGCAGCCGCGTCGGCGACGGAGCCGGAAGCGCGACCGCGGCTGCCGGACGGCAAACGCCCGCAACCAACAGCCCGATGATCCATACACGCCACACATCCGACTGCTATCCGGATTCGCGGTCCCGGCCAAGCGTGAACCACCTCGTCACGGCGTAGCACCGTACTGACCATCAGGTGTTGGCGAGCTGATGCGAATGAACGCGCTCGATCGCGTGCGCAAGCCCAAGGGCCGCCGCAAGAGCCTGGCCAATCAGGCCATTCGCGACGCCCGCAAGCAGGCGCGCCAGGAAACCAGTGAATGGCTCAAACAAGCCGTCGAAACCCAAGAAGCCAACGACTCGCCCAAGCAGGAAGCACCGGGCGCGTACGCAAAACCCGATTCCGGGCTCGCCATCGGGCCGACGCCGGGCTTCGATCCGCGCGGCGATGGCCTCCGCATTCCGCTTCGATTCGCTCAACCGCGCCCAACGCGAGGCCGTCGGCGCGCTCGATGGTCCAGTGATGATCCTGGCCGGCGCTGGTACTGGCAAAACCCGCACGGTCACCTGCCGCATCGCTCACATGCTCGAGAAGAAGATCCCTGCGGCGGAGATTCTTGCGGTGACCTTCACCAACAAGGCGGCGAGTGAAATGCGGGAACGCATCGCCGGCATGGTCTCGAAGAAAGCGGCGGCGGAAATGACCGTCTGCACCTTCCATTCATTGTGTGTACGGCTGCTCCGCGCGGGAATCGAACGGCTCGGCTACAAGAAGAACTTCGCCATCTGCTCGTACAGCGACCAGGTCGGCCTCATGAAACAACTGCTCGTCCGCAAGGGCGGCAGCGACACCAAGGTGAAAGCGGAGGCCGTGCTCGCCGCGATCTCGAAGGTCAAGAACCTCGGCAAGGATCCCGCCGAGGAACTCCAGGACGATTACTTCCGTCTGCTGGCCGCCGCCTATTCCAATGAACTGCGCGCACAGAACGCCGTGGATTTCGATGACCTGTTGGTGCTGGCCTGGAGGATGCTCGAGGGCAACGGGGATCTCCGCGACCAGTTCCGCGGCACTTGGTGCCGGGTCACCGTCGACGAGTTCCAGGACACCAACGCGCTGCAGATGCGACTGCTGCGTCAGCTTGTCGGTCCGCCGCACCACGTCTGCGTGGTGGGCGACGACGACCAGTCGATCTATGGCTGGCGCGGAGCGGAGATCGCCAACATTCTCGAGTTCGAGCGCTTTTTCCCGGATCCGAAAGTGATCCGGCTCGAGGAGAACTACCGCTCGACGCAGGCGATCCTGCACACCGCCAACAGCCTGATCCGCCACAACCGCGGTCGGCGCGAGAAAATCCTGCGGGCAACCAAGGCGGGAGGGACAAAGGTGCGTGTCGTCGCGATGCCCGGCGACGCCGAGGAAGCTGAGTTCGTCGCCGAGGAGATTCTGGCGGCGCGCTCGCGCCCCGACCGCAAGTGGGAGGACTTCGCCGTGTTGTTCCGCACCAACATCCAGAGCCGCACGCTCGAACTTGCGTTCCGCGAACGGAACATCCCCTACCGCGTGGTCGGCGTGCAAAGTTTCTACGATCGTCGCGAAGTGCGGGACATCCTCGCCTATCTCCAACTGCTGGCCTCTCCCGAGTCGGACATTCCGCTGCTGCGCGTCCTCAACGCGCCGAGTCGTGGCATCGGCCAAGCCACCGCGGTGCTCGCGACCGACTGGAGCCGCGAACATCACGGATCCGTCTGGCAGGCGCTTTGCGACCCGGTATTCACCGCGACGGTGGGTGCGAAGGCTCGGGCCGCGATCGAATCCTTCATCGCGACGATCGGATCGGCGCGCGACCGGATCGTCATCGCCAAACAGCCGCCTGCAGACGTGCTGGACGGCCTGATCCGCGACATCGACTATCTGTCCTGGCTCGAGCGCGGATGCAAGACGGACGGCGAACGCGAGCAACGTCGCGAGGGCGTGCGCCTCGTGATCGACAGCCTGCGCGACCACCACGCCAAGGGAAAGACGCTGCAATCATTCCTCGACGACAGTGCTCTCGCGTCCGAGCGCGACGACGATCTTGAGAAACAGCAGGGCGCAACCCTGATCACTCTTCATGCGTCGAAAGGCCTGGAATTCCCCATCGTGTATCTGGTCGGCCTCGAAGAGGGATTCCTCCCCCACTCACGCAGCGTTGCCGACGGCACCAAGGACGAGGAACGCCGCTTGCTTTACGTCGGCATCACCCGGGCGCAGCAGGAGCTGACGATGACCTGGTGTGCGAGCCGTGTGAAATGGGGCGAGCAGACATCCTGCACGCCCAGTTCGTTCATTGCCGAGTTGGACACCGAGCATCTCGAAATTTCCAGCTACGACGACATTCTCGGCGCCGAAGCCGATGCTGACGACCTCGCGGAATTCTTCGGCTCGCTCAAGGAGAGCCTCGACCGTCTTCCCTGATCACCTGCGCGGCGGATCGCTGCCGCCGGAGCAGTCAGCCTGTGCCGTCGAAGCCACGAACTCGAACGCACACTCTTGCCCACTCACCCGCATGGATTTTTCCTTCATCCCTCTTCCTGATAACCGATAACCGATCCATGCCCCATCCACAAAAAACCGGCGTACCGCCTCACGACGACACGCCGGTTAAAATCCCGGACGGGCAGCGGATCACTCCGCCTTGATCCGCATGAACAGCTTGGTTGCACCGACATGGGTGGTGTCGGCGATGTCGAGCGACATCAAAGTCGTCGAACCCTGCGAAGCGACGCCGGTCATCAGCGTGGTCCACGACTGCGGGTCCGCCGGATTGTCGGTGGCCTGCAGCGTGTAGCTGGCGCCCGGCTGGGACTCCCAGGTCATGGTGCAGACCGTGCCGACCATGGTCATCGAGGTGACCTTGAACGCGGGATGGTCTTGTGGCGGCTCAACCGACTCGACAGTGAAATCCTCACTCTTCGATCCGGTGTAGTTCGAATCATTGACGGTGGCGGTGACGGTGTAATCACCGTCGGCCGATGGCGCGTCAGCGCTGGGTCCATAGCTCGTGCCGTTGCGGCCGACGTAGCTGTAGGTGAAGCCGCCGACACCGCTGGCACTCGCGGTGTAGCTGTTGCCGTTTCGGGTGAGCGTGATGTCGCCAGCACCCAGCGCTTTCGGAGTGATCGTCAGATCGGCCCCGGTGAAGCTGAGAGTATAGTTCGATCCGGCACTGAGCGTTCCGCGGTTGATTGCGTAGATACCGACGGATTCACCGGCATTCCTCAGGAGCGCGCCATTGAACCCGTCGCTGCCCACCAGCCCATCGGCGCTGTAGGTGAACGCCGGATCGGCATCGCCGTAGATCTTCGTCTTGGCAGCGGCGGTGACGCTCAAGGCCTTGGGGGCCACCGTGTTGGATGCAACGGCGAGGGTGCGACTCACAACGCCCGGGCTGCTCAGCGTGAGATTTCCAGATGGAGAACCCGCGTTGGCACCTGCGGCGATCCGCACGTAGGCCTGCACCGGACTGAGCGAACCGGATCCACCGATCACGATGGAAGAGCCGAAGGATCCAGCTGCAGAGGACGAGACCTCGAAGCCACCAGGCGCGGTGATCGTGACGCCAGAGGTCAATCCGGAGGCTGAAACGGTGAACGCACTGGCACTCGAGGCCACACCGTAGACTGTGCTGAGGCCGCCGGGATGACCCGAGACGGAAATTGCCGCGCCGCTGAACGGCGAGGTTTCGAAATCGGCGAGGTAACCAATCTCGGTTGGCACCGGATAGGCCACCTGCACATCGAGCACCTTCCAGCTCACGGCATCCGGACTGCCTTCGATTCTCCATGAGACCGGCGCGCGACCGCCGTTGTCGTCGGAGAACCCGATGCGGTAGCCGGTGACATCTTGCGGCGCGCCGAAGTCGAGCACCAACCGAGCATTCGTCTTGTTGAAGTCGAGCCACTTGGTTTCGGGATCGTTGTCGTTGGAATAGAACGGCTCCTCGCCATCGGCCGGATCGTCGATGCCGCCGACCGCATCGGTACCAAACGCGGTGGCACCGGTGACACGCACACCGTTGAGCAACATCTGGAACTCGCCCAGCGTCACACTGTTGTCGTCCGGATTTCGCAGAGCGGTCGGTACAAAGCGGTAGTAGCGATATGGCCCGGGACCTGCGGGTGGATTGACGGTCAAGGTCACCTGATCGCTGCTGCTGCCACCCGCGCCTTCCGCAACGAGCGTGTAGGTCGTGGTGGTCGAGGGACTGACCGTGAGCGTGCCGGAGACCGCGTCGATCGCGATGGGTCCACTGCCGTCGTCGATGGTCGCGGATGTAGCGTTGGTAATCGACCAGCTGAGCACGGAGGATTCGTCCCGGCTGATGATCGAGGGGCTGGCGGACAACACGATCGCGGGGCTGACCGGACCCGGGGCGTTGCCGAGGAAGTGGCCAGTCGAGCCGTTGATCGGGTTCAGGCTGTTCCATGAGACACCCGATCCCTTGGCGAAGCGTGCCCGGATGAATTGGCCGCCGGTGTTTTCCTCGTAACCGAGGGCGAAGCGGACGTAGTTCATCGGCAGGTTGACCGTTGCAGTGGACCCCTCTCCGTACGAGGCGTCGAGGATCCGCTCGCCTGCATCAGCAAAGTCGCCGTCATTGTTCAAATCCAAGTAAAGGATGCTGCCGTCGTCGCTCTCGAGGCCGAAGGTGTAGGCACCCGGGCCGTCGAGTGTGACATCGAACCAACCGAGCCACAGCACGGCGAACGCGTCGGGATTCGTGATGCCCGGTAGCGTCGTGAGCGAAGGACGCGCGCCACTCTCATCGTACTCGAGATCGCCCACCTGCGCGAACGAGCCACTCGCTTCGGCATCGATCAAGTTGCTGATTGGAATGAGGGGATATCCGCCGAGTCCGCCGGGACGCGTGTCGTAGGTGTAGGCCATCAGCGCATTCTCGACCACGTTCACGGTGACCGACTCGCTCGCCGGGCCGGCATCGTTGCTGGCGGTGAGCGTGTAGGTGGTGGTGGTGGCCGGGCTGACCGTGGCGGTGCCGGTGGCGGGCAGGCCGGTGCCGACGCCGCTGATATCGACGGTGGTCGCGTTGGTGGCCGACCAACTCAGCGTGGTGGATCCGCCCGCGGCGATGCCCGCCGGGCTCGCGGTGAGCGTGATGGTGATCGGCTGCTGCACCGGATTGCCGGGAATCACCACGTTGTCGAGCGAGGCCCAGCCCCAGCCGCCGTGGACGCTATCGATGAAATCGAGCGTGTAGCGGTGGCTCTGGTTGAGTCCGGCAAGCGCGACGGCGGGAATCGTGAGCGACTCGTAATGGTTGCCCGTGTTGATTTTCGAAGCTGCCAACACGTACTGGCCGCTGTTCACGCTGCGCAGAGCGATGCCCATGAAGCCGTTCACCTGGATTTCCCCTCCGTCGTCCTCATTGCCGGTGACGTAGGTGTTGGCGATCGAGTTGGTCGGGATGGAAGTTACGGCGACCGGCGCCGAGAGCGAGCCGCCATTGCCACCGGCCACGCGGGCCGTCAGATCGCCGTAGCTGTTCAGGGTGAACTCCGGAGAGCGCAGGATCTGCGTCGGATGCGAGGCGTCGTGGAAAGTGGAACGCGCGGCACCGGGGCTGCGCGGTTCCTCGGTGGTGTTCGGGAAATAATCGGTGACGCCGTGACCCGTGGTGGCGGACCAACCGTTGCCCGGGCTGCCGTTCTTCAGCAGGTTGCGCCAGCCTTGGAGGGTCAGGTCATCGAACGTGTAGCGCAACGGCAGAGAGGAAACCACCTCGATGAGCAGCGACTTGGCAGAGGTGCCGTTGGTATTGACCGCGGTGAGTGTGTAGTTCGAGCTGGCCGTCGGAGAAACGGTGATGCTGCCGGTGGCGGCGACATTGCCGATTCCCAGATCGATGCTCACCGAGTCGGCTCCCGTGACATTCCAACTCAGCGTGATGCTGCCGCCAGTGAGCACCTCGGTGGTGCTGGCGGTGAAGGTGACCACCGGCTTGGGCAGCACGGTGACCGTCACGGATTTGGTGGTGCTGCCACCGATGCCGTAGGCCGTGAGCGTGTAGGTCGTGGTGGTCAACGGCCTTTCAAACGTCCTGCCGCTGCTTCCTCCCCAATTCCCGTGGCCGGCGATCGACACATTGGTCGAGTTGGTTGAGGTCCACGAGACCTCCACTTCTTCGCCTTCCTTGATGGTGGCGGGGTTGGCGGTCACCGACAGGGTCGGAGCCGGCACGATCGTGACTTGGGCGGTCGCGTCACTGGTGCCGCCCGGTCCGGTGGCGGTGAGCGTGTAGGTCGTGGTGGTCGACGGCGATACGGTGGTCGATCCGTTGGCCGCGACCGATCCAATGCCGTTGTCGATGTTCACCGAAGTGGAGCCGCTGACCGACCACGTGAGCGTCGAGGATCCGCCTGCGGCGATATTGGCCGGCGAGACATCGAAGGTGATGAACGGCGCACTGCCGACGGGTTCGGTGCGTTGGAAGTGCGCGGTGCCGTTGTTGATCGGATCGAGCGCGGCGTAGGCCAAACCGCTTCCCTTCTTGAACCGGGCGTCGATGTAATAATTGCCCGCACCCTGACGGTAGCCGATGGCGATGCGATAGGCCGGATCGGTCAGCACAACCGAGCTGGTCTGATTGCCGTCGACGATGCGTTCGCCCGTGTCATTGAAATCCCCGTCCTTGTTCAGATCGAGGTAGATCACGCCGGTGTCATCGCTGACGTTGCCGAAGGTGTACGCCCCGGCCCCATCAACGGCGACATTGAACCATCCGGTCCACAGCACCGAGAAGTTGTCCTTGCTGGTGATGCCGGGAATTTTTCCATACATCTGGTTGTCTGCATAGACGATCGGATCCAACTGGACGAAGGTCGCGGTGGGTGTCGAATTGATCAGCCCGCTGATCGGGCTCAACAAGCTGTTGTTGTCGAGCGTGTCGTAGCTGCGGCCGTCGAGTGATCCGTACTTCACCACAACGGTGAGCGGCACGGTACGGGTGCCGTCGGCATTGGTCGCGCTGAGCGTGTAGGAGGTGTTGGCCGTGGGGTTGATCGTGAACGAACCGCTCGAGGCGAGGCCGGTGCCGTAGCCGGAGATGGCGATCGAGTTGGCGTTGCTGACGTTCCAACTGATCGTCGACGACTGGCCGAGCACGAGGGACTGCGGACTGGCGGTGAAGCTGACCAGCGGCAGGTTCAGCGGCTTGGCCGGCATGAAATGACCGGTGGAGCCGTCGATCGGCGAGAGCTGGTTGAAGGTGTATCCACTGCCCTTCTTGAATCCGGAGCGCATGATGGCCTCGCCGCCACCCTCGCTGAAGGCGATGGCGATGCGGTAGGAGGGCGCCGTGAGGTTCACCGTGCCCAGGATGTAGCTGCTGGCGCTGCCGTTCGTGCTGTCATAGGCAACCTGCTCGCCGGCATCGGCGAAGTCGCCGTCGTCGTTGAGGTCGATGTAGACCACGGCAAGGTCGTCGGAGCCAACGCCGAAGGTGTAGGTGCCGGGACCATCCTTGGTGACGTCGAACCATCCGCGCCACAGGACAACGAAACTGTCCTCGGTGGTGAGACCCGGCAGATTCGGCAGGAACGAGCCGTTTTCGTAGGTGATAATTCCCTCCTGGACGAACTGGCCGTCCGGCGTGCGGGTGAGCAAACCGGCGATCGGCGAGAGGTGGCTCGCCCCCTCGATTGTGTCGAAAACGCTGCCGATCAGTCCGGTGTTCGCGACGTAAACGGTGCGACTCAAGATGTCGGTGACACCCTGGCCGGAGGCTCCGAGCGTGTAGGTGGTGGTGGTGGTCGGCGACACTTGGATGCTGCCGACGGACGGTTGGGTTCCGATGCCGTTGTTGAGCGTGACGGTCGGCACTTCGGACACGTTCCACGAGAGCGTCGACAATTCGCCTGGGAAAATGATTTGCGGCGTCGCAGCGAACGAGTTGATGTCCGGCACACCCGGGATCAGATAGAACTGGCGGGTGAGCGTGTTGCGCTCGGTGGTGATCTTCTCGCCAACGTTGGTGCGGGTGTCGAGCACCTCCCAGTTGATCTTGTCTCGGCTGCCTTCGATTCGCCACGAGACCGGGTCGTTCGACGTGTTTTCCCAAGTGCCAAAGCGGTAGCTGGTGGCAGAGACATAACTGTTGAATTCAAAGATGACCGGCTGAGGCCGTTCGTCCTCCCAGAGGGACGGCCAGGTGAAAAGCCCGTCCGACAAGTTGGCCGGACTGCCATAGGTCCAGCGGAAATCACTGCCCTCGTATGGTGAGGTGACCTCCACCGGACTGAGACCGACGCCATCGGATAGGAACTGGAGTTCGCCGAGTTTGAGGGTGTTCGACGACCTGATGGCGAGAGGCACGAAGCGGTAATAGCGGTACGCTCCTGGTGCCACCACGGTGACGGTGGTCGTGGCCGTGCGCTGGCCGTTCGCATTCAAGGCCGTGAGCGTGTAGGTGGTCGTTTCCGATGGCGACACGCTGACGCTGCCACTGCCGGCGACATTGCCGACACCGCCGGAGATCGACACCGAGTCGGCGCCGAGCACGCTCCAGTTGAGGTTGGTGGCAGCACCGGTCTCGATGATCGATACCGACGAGTTGAAGCCGGCGATGACCGGCATGCCAGCCGACCCGTTCGGGTCGAACACGTAGGTGAGCGTCGGCGCATCCGAGTCGTCGCCGGTGCTCACACCGAAGCCGTAGCCCTCCGGGATCGACAGGGCGTCCGGGCTCAGCCGGAGGAACACCCACTTGCCGGCATTGGCACCGTTGGCATAGAGCTGGTTCAGCCAGTAGCCGATGGCCGCAGCGCTGCCGCCGACTTCACCGGAGCCGACCGTCGAATCGAGCGGTGTCGTCGCGTTGAGCATGCCGCTCTTGAGCAACGTGCCGTTGTTGAGGTGGTTGTCCGCTCCATTGACCACGTCGGTGCCGAGGGTGTAGGAGGAGTCGCGAGCCTCGTTGATGCCGAAGAGCTGGATGTTGGTCCGGCCCGAAGTGCCCAGCTCGCTGCCGTAGACCCGCAGGCTCAACTCCCCGAGCGTGAAAGCTCCGGCTCCGAGATTGGGCAATTGAAACGGAATGACAAGGTGACGGAGCACGTCGTCGAAGCGGAACCGGCCGACATCGAGGATGGTGAAGAATTCACCGCTGGGGAATTCGGAGACGAGGCTGCCATCATCCGTGTAGGTGAGGAACTCGGCGTCGTCGTAGGAGGCAAAGAGAGTGCCGCGCGGCAGACGCGCGACCTGGACCACCGTCGCCGCCACGGCTGTGCCGGACGTGTTGCTGACGATGAGTTGGTAGTTGGTGCTGATCGCTGGCTGCAGATTCAGGCTGCCGGTTGCGGCCACATCACCCACACCGACCAGATAGACGCTGGTCGAGTTGGTGACATCCCAGCTGAGCGTGACCGTGTCGCCCTCGTTGATGCTTGCAGGGCTCGCACTGAAGCTGTTGACGGTGGGCGCGCCCGGGCTCGAGGGATAAACCGAATTGCTGAACGTGCCGATGGTGGCAATCCGGATCTGACGATTGGTGGTGATCGTCGCATTGTCCTTCTGGTCGACGATGTACCAGGTGGTCTTGTCATGGCTGCCTTCGAGGATCCAGCTGACGGGATCACGCCCGTCCGCATCATTGCCCGTCACAAAGCGATAGCCAGTCGCGGCGATGGTCTTGCCGTAGTCGAGGATCAGCGGCTTGATGTTCTGGTCCAGCCACTTGGTGCCGAACGATGCGTCGACCGCCTTGCTCGCGCCCTCCCAATCGTCGGCTGCTTTGGATCCGCCCGGGTTGGTTGCGGTGGCACCGGTGATGACATTCGTTCCGAAGAGCAGTTCAAACTCGGAGATCTGAACCATGCCGTCGCTCGGATTGCGGATGGCGGTGGGGCTGAAGCGGAAATAGCGGTAGATCGCAGGACCTTGGACGCGGATCGTGATGGAGCGCGTCTTGGTACCCGCGGAGTTGGTCGCGCTGAGCGTGTAGGTTGTCGTGCCGCTCGGCGTCACCTCGAGGCTACCGAACGGATTCACGGATCCGATGCCCGAGGAAATCGAGATGCTGTCCGCGTTCTGCACGTCCCACGTCAGCGTCGCCGCACCGCCGTTGGTGAGCGTGGTGTCGCTGCTGAACTGATTGATGGTCGGTCCTGGCGGGGTGACCACTTCGAGCCGCACGTTGTCCCAGAAGCTCTGACTGGCTGGAATGTCGGTGCCGTTGCCGCTCACGTCGCGGTTGCCCAGCGAGGCAATGAAGATGCCGACGAAGCCGTTGCGATCGTAATCGGCGGCCGTGACCTCGTAGCTCAGCGTCACATCCCCCATCGTCCCGGCTTTGAATCCGCCCGGCGGAGTGGCGACGGCGCTGCTTTTCGCGACCACGTTGTTGAGCCAGCCGGTCGCCGCGGGGGTCGAGCCGTTCACCTTGCTGATCCGGCCGTCGCTGATGCCGAAGAACGATTCATCCGCCCAGCGCGGGTTGGCGGCCGCGGGAGTCGAGCGGTCGCCGGCCGCGAGGGTGAGACGCAATTGGTCGCCGGGGCCGAGACTCGACCAGCGCACATTGGTCATCTGGGTGATCGCCACGCCGGACATCAGGCCGAGCGCCTGGCTGCCGGCGGCGGGTGTGAGGTCCTGCGACCCCACGGCAACTTGTGAGCCGAGCGGAGTCGACGTGTTGTCGGTGGCGATGATTGACCAGCCGTTGAGCGCGACGCGTTGGCCATTGAAAAACGCTCCCGTAGGATCGCTGTTGGCGTCGCTCTCAAAGCTCGCGTTGGCGAGTGGCAGGAGGAACGGATTGGTACCCACACTGATGCGCACGGTCTTCGTGGCCGATTGGCCGGAAGAATTGGTCGCCGTGATCGTGTAATCGGTGGCGTTGGAGGGCGTGACAGTGATCTGACCGCTGCCAGCGACCGTGCCGATGCCGTTGTCGATACTCACCGTGGTTGCGTTCTGCACGTACCAGTACAGATTCGCCGATTCGCCGAGTGTCACCGAGGTGCGGCTCGCACCAAATGTGACATATGGCAGATTGAAGTCGGTGATCGAGAAATTCGGCGCGACGTAGGTGTTGCGGCTTTCCGTGATGGGAAAATCCGTCTGGCGATTGAGCTCGATCCAAGTGGATGCGTCGTGGCTGCCCTCGACCCTCCATGTGACCGGATCGCGCTCGGGCGCGTCACCGGCGGTGGCGATTCTGTAGGCGTTGACGTTCCAGTTCGTGCTGTTCGGCCCCATGTCATACACCAGCGGCGCCTTGTTGTTGTCGTGCCATTTGGTGTTGAGGTCGTTGTCGTTGGCCTTGTTGGCTCCTTCTGTTGCGGTGACCGTGTTTTGTCCGCCAGGATTCGTGACGGTGACCGCGGGCTTGCGGACACCGTTGAGCAGCAACTGGAACTCGGAGATTTGCACCGGATTCGAAAACGATCCCCTGAGAGCTTCCGCGACAAAGCGGTAATAGCGATAGGGGCCCGGGCCGAGCACGGTGACGGTGACGCCGGCGGTCGCCTGCTTGCCCCCGGAATTCTGCGCCGTGATCGTGTAGGTGGTGGTAGTGGTGGGGTTGACCACCACCGAGCCGCTGGAGGAAACCGTGCCGATGCCGTTGTTGATGGTGATGGTCGAGGCATCGATGACGTTCCAGTTCAGCGTGACCGGCGTACCCGGATCCACGCTGCTTGCGCTGGCGGTGAAGCTGGTGACCGCAGGTGGCGCGGTGCCCTCTTTGAGCGCGAGCAGGATCGCGCCGGGGATCTGGGCATTACCGGAAGTGGTCGCTGTGCCGTTGCCGGTCGGCCCCGCCGTGGACTTCACCGCCCAGGCAGCAGCGGCGGAACTGCCGCCGCGCACAATCTCAGCAACCTCGGTGAGCGAACCCGGCGAAAGCGTGTTCCAGCCAGACCAGGTAAAACTGTTGCCACCCACCATGCCGAGCATCACAATGCCGCTGTTCGCGGTGGCGGTGGTGATGCTGCTGGCGACAGCCGAGGCTGTTGTCGAGGTGCCATTGACGTTGATGGTTCCGGGAACGATGTCAAATGGCCCGCCAGTGCTGCCGTCTTTGTTGAGCCCGTTGGTGACATCAACACCGGAATAGGCGAGCAACACGCCGGATGCACCGCTATTCGTGCTCGCGGAGGTGGTGGCGTTGAGCGTGAAACTGTAGGGGCTGGCTTCTGTGGCACCGGCCACCCGGTAAAACACCGCTCCCCAAATCTTGTTGCTGTTACCCGGATCGCGCAGCAGCCTCTGATCGATCAAGGTCCATCCGGTAGGGATACTCATATTGCCCGTCGTGCTCGCATTCCGTGAAATAGCGGCAATGAGAACATCACCGGATGAGACGCCATTCGGTTTGTTGAGCGTGATTGAAGTCGCGTTCTGGGCGGCATTCGCAGTCGAGGTGCCACGCAGCGTGATCGCCGCATTGACCGCAATGGTCACCGAGCGCGTGCGCGAACCCAGTGCATTCTCCGCCGTCAGCGTGTAGGTGGTGGTGGCCGTGGGGGTGACCACGGTGGAAGTCAGGCCGGTGACATCGACCACCGTTGCGTTGCGTGAATTGCTCAGGCTGAGGGTCGTGGCGTTCGCCGTGGTCCAGCTGAGCGTCGCACCGCCGCCGGTGCCGATCGTCGTGCGGTCGGCCACGAACTGGCTGATCGCCGGAGCGTTGGGGTTCACCGGCGTGAACGTGTACGTGAGGTAGGGCGCTGAGCCCGAGTTCGCCGTGCTGACGCTCAACCCTTTGGGCTGATTGTAAGCGGTCAGCGAATCCGGGTTGAGCACCGTCGGGCTGAGACGGAAGAAGATGAATCCCCCGGACTTCTCACCATTGGCATAAGCTTGGTTCAGCTTGTTGGTGAGCAAGGTTTCCTCCGCGC
Organism: Verrucomicrobiota bacterium; assembly: GCA_016871685.1. Taxonomy (GTDB): domain Bacteria; phylum Verrucomicrobiota; class Verrucomicrobiia; order Verrucomicrobiales; family Akkermansiaceae; genus Luteolibacter. Next base: position 1,145 of record VHCM01000008.1, on the reverse strand, counting down.
CATCGGCTGGCGTGGTGATCCAGCCTGGATCGTCGGACGGTGTGACGAAGGGTGTCATCACTTCGAAACCACGGGTCAGGTGATTGCCCGGCTGGGTTGCGGCGGCAAGATCGTACACGTCGCTGGTGATCGGCGCGGACGAGGCACGCGAGACGCCGTCGATCAAATGCAGGTTCAGGCTGATCGCATCGGCCGGCATGGTCGGCGTGGACGGCAGCGGATTTCCGTCATCGTCCTCCTGATAGTTGCTATTCCCGGGGACATAGAAGGAAACCGAGACATCCGAGAAGGTGCCCTCGCCGAGATCGGGGAGCTGGAATGGCACGACCATGTGCAGCAACCCTTCGCTGTAATACTCACGGCCGATGTAGATGCTGCCGCTCGTGGCGGCACTTGCCCCGCCGATCATGACGCCGTTCACTCCGGTCTGGAATCGGGCGTCGGCCTTGTTGGCGACGATCGTGTCGGCGTGGAGATGACCGGGCAGCAGTCCTGCGGCAACGAGCGCGGCAAGGCGGAATGGATGACGATGGGTTGGTTTCATGAGGAATGGTGGAGCGGATTTTGCAACGCTGATTTAAACGGCAGAGTCGACATCGGAACGACATCGTCTCTGTGATTGCTGTCTATACATTTGCATACATCGCCGGGGCGGGTCAAGCAGGAAGATACACCGGAACAAACACCTTCATTCTTCGCCGGAATCGTAAAGGATGTGCCGAAATTAACTTTTTTCAGATACAAAAAAACCCCCGAAGCACCCGCTGAGGTGGACCCCGAAAATCGGGCCAGGTGCTAAGCGATGATTGTGGTGGCCGGGTTCGGGGATTCAACCGAACCTGAACCACACAAAATGAAAGCAAAACGAAGAAGACACGAACCCGAATTCAAGGCCCGCGTAGCGCTCGAAGCGCTCAAGGGTATCAGAACCATCCAGCAGATCGCCAAGGATTTCGACATCCATCCGGTCCAGGTATCCGACTGGAAGAAAGCCATGACGGAAGGTGCCACTGGGATCTTCGGCCCGGGCCGGGAGAAGGCGGGCAGGGAGGACTTCGAGCGCCAGCGCGACGAACTCCACGCCAAGATCGGGAAGTTGACCGTCGAAGTGGACTTCCTGCGCAAAAAGTCGAAACAACTCGGTC
>VHCM01000007.1 GCA_016871685.1 Verrucomicrobiota bacterium | reverse complement strand
TTTGAGGGTTTCGATCGGATCGGGCAGCAGCCAGGTTGGATCGGGATGAATCTCGAGCTTCACCCACTTTGGCAGACCGGCGGCAGCGGCAAGTCTCGCGAGGCGCACCGCTTCCTCGGCATTCATCGCACCGCTCGTGTTGGGCAGCAAAAGATAGCGCGACGGATCGATGAACTCGAGGATGTTGGCGTACGGGTCGTGATTGCCGCTCAGATCCGCGCGACGCAATGCCACGGTGACGATCTCCGCGCCACTCGCGTCGAGCGCGTCGCGCATCGATTCGTTGGAGGGAAACTTGCCCGTGCCGAGCATGAGGCGCGAGCGGAAGGTGCGGCCAGCGATGACGAGCGGTGACATGTGGGAAGAGATCAGACTTGGGGTCCCCGATGCTTGGCGGGTGCGGCATCAGAGATAGGCGGGAAGCCGGTCAGGTCAAATCCCGAAAGCCATCGATCGAAGGCCTCATGGTTGTTGAGGTCGTAGAGGTGGCAATGAAACCCGAACTCCAGCCCGGTGGCGATGTTCTGCGGCAGATCGTCAATGTAGATCGTCTCATGCGGCACCAGGCCGTGCGCCTCGATGGCATGACGGTAAAAAGCGGGATCCGGTTTCACCGATCCAACCTCGTACGAAAGCACCGCGGCGTGAAACCGGGAGAACCGCGGAAACTCCTCAAAGATCCACGGGCAATGGATCCCGTTCGTATTGGAAAACAGGATCAGGCGGCAGCCTGCGTCGGCCAGCGCATCGACCACCCGCCACATCGGCTCGTTGGGCGTGAAGATCCGCCGCCAAGTCTCGCGAAACACCGAAGGCGAAGCATCGCTGCCAAGTGTCTCCAAAGCCCAAGCGACGTACTCGTCGGCAGGAATCGCGCCGGTCTCGAACTCGTCCTTGCGCTCGAGCAAGCGCGCGATCCGCCCGGACGCGTCGGCACAGTCCGGCGGCATCAATCGGCCCAATGCCGATTCGAAATCAAAATCAAGCAGCACGCGGCCGATGTCGAAAAGGAAGGTCATGGATGGAATGCGGGATGGATGGATCCACCGTCGTTGCCGCCAGCGGCAGGCGTGTTTTGCAAAATGAATCGTGCGGCCATCGAGGCTCCCGAATCACGCGCGTGGCGGGCAAGCGCGTGTTTCATCCCGCGCCAAAGCGCGGCATCATCCGCAAGCATCGATTCAACGCGGCGTTTCATCCCGGCCGGGCTGTCCGCCAGCGCGCCGCCGCCGATGAGTTCAAGCAAACGCAGGTTGCCCTCTTCCTGGCCGGGCACAAGATGGTGGATGAGCATGGGACAGCACGCGGCGATCGCCTCGTGCACTGTGGCACCGCCCGCCTTGCCGACCGCAAGATGATGCGACGCGAGCAGCTGCGGCACGCGGCGGGTCCAGCCCAGCAGCCTGACCCGTCCCGGGTGCTCGCGCTTGAGGCGCAGCGCCGCCGGGCACAAGCGGCGGGCATTGCGGCCGAGCACGATCGTCAGCCGCACGACCGGCGACGCGGAAAGCAGCGCGCGGCCGTGCTTTGCAAGCATCGACGCGTTCGCCGTGGCGAAGTACAAGACGCGGAACGGCATCACCTCCGCGTCCGCCGCAAGACGCGTCAACGATGCGAACACCGGATGCACGGGAAACCCGGTGTCCACCACGTTTCGCGGATCCGATCCGGCCGCCACCATGCGGTCGCGCGTGAACGCATCAGTCACCAGCCACCAGTCGCCCGGCGCACGGGTCCATGCGGCGTTGATCTCGATCGAATCGGTGACGACAATGAATACCGGCAACGCGCCGCGCGCTCCCTGCGGGATGCGCTTCATGAAGTACGGGTAAATCGGATAGGTGGTGACCAACGCCGATGGACGGAACTCGTCGATGAGCGCGCCGAGCATCCGCTCCGGGACGCGCATCACGGGCAACCGCCGACGGCTGAAATCGCAGCGATCGGCCGACCGGTAAATGCGGCCCCACAACCACGGGAAGCGTTCGGTGACGATCCGGTACGCGCGGTTGACCAGTGCCGTGAATCCCGGCAGTCCCAGCAGGCAGGGATCGGCCACGCGGGCGATCGCACCCGCGGACTCGAGCGCGAGCGCCAGATGCCGCGCGGCGCTGTTGTGCCCTTCGCCAAAGGCGGCGGTCACAATCAGAATCCGGGGTGTCTTGTGCTCCATGACCAAGAGATCTTTGCGCCGGCCCAGTCGGGCGTTGCGCGGGTACGGATTCTTGTGTTTCTTGTCTGCGGACATGGCAAGATCCAAGAACCGGGTCGAACTCAGACCGATCGATGAAACCAAGCCGGCCTCGAGGCCGACCGTGGCTAGGCTGTTCAATCCGGAGCTGATGCAGACCAAGGGGCGGGACAACAAACCCGTGCACCTTGGTCCGGCCGATACCGATCGCAACGAACCGGCGAAACTCGAAGTGGCCGACAAGGATCTGGTCCGATCGCGATCACAGGAACCGGGAATCGATGAATTGCTCGGTCATGATGTGATGGCAGCGGACTCGAACGAGCGCGGCTGGGGCAATCCTTGGAGGGACAAACCGATCACCGTCGGCTGGGTCGTCCTCGCCGTGCTCATGCTGGGCGGGGCGCTGGTCTGGTCGCTCAGCCGGGTAAAGCAGGCGGACAAGACCGTCGCGGGATTCCGGACGGATGCGGAGACCGCCGTCGCCCGCAATCAAGCCGACGAGATCGAGGCCGAGCGCATCGTCGAGAACGCCGAATCCGCGTTGCGCGCGTTTTTCAAAGCCGGGTCCGTCGAAGAGATCGCACCGTGGATCCGCCATGCCGAGCGGGTCATGCCACTGGCCCGCGCGCACGAGGGCGGGCGCTGGCCCACACCCGTTCCGGTGCGCGACATCCGCCAGCTCGTCCCTCTCACCATTGGAATCCGCACGGAGTTCTGGGCCGCATCGGTCGAGCTGGTGGATGGATCCATCCGCAATCTCTACCTCGAGGTCATGCCCGATGGCCAAGTGCTCATCGATTGGGAAACCCTGGTGTGCCACCAGCCGATGGCGTGGGACACCTTCGTCACGCAAGGACCCGCCGGCGTGTCGCTGGACTTCCGCGTGTTCATCGAAGCCGATACGTTCCACGCGCATGAATTTGGATCTTCGGACAAGTGGTCGTGCTTCCGCCTCACCGCGAACGGCAGCGACGAACCGATGTTCGGCTACGTCATGAAGGGCACCATGACCGAACTGTTGGTTCTCGACCTGCTTGCCGGCTCGGCCTCCGGCAGGGCAAGCGCGATCCTGAGGCTGAGAATCCCGGATCAACTCACGGCACGGCGCTCCGCGGTGATCGAGGCGGTGATCAACGACCGCTGGATCCATCTCGATCCGCCTTGAGACGGACGAAACGCCATCCACCCGGCACGTGCGATCCGAATCCTCCAACCGACCATCGAACGAGCGGTCCCCCGCTGGCAACCCGTTGCTGTTGCCCATGCTGACCGGCATCGCGGCGTTCCTCGTCATGCAATTCGTCTCCGCTGTCTGGAAGCTCGACGACAGCTCGGGCACAATGACCAACAAATTCAGCTCGCTTGCGCGTGGTGAATACCTCGGGTTCCTCATCGGTAGAAACCTGCTGACGCTTCCGGCATACATCTTGCTCGGTACCGCGGCCGCACTGGTGGTCCGACCGGCCTTCGAACTCCCACCGCTGCGCAAGGCCAGCTGGCGTCGTCCGCTGCCAACGGCAGGTGCAGCCTTCGCCATCTGCGCGGCGATCCACGGATTCGCCGGACTGCGGCTGCTGCACACCCGCCCGTATTTCATCAACGAACAGGAATTCGGCCGCTGGCATTACCGGATCGTCGATTTCATCGCCGACCTCACCGGCCCGGGATTCCTCATGGCCGGATTCACGGTGCTTCCCGCGATCGGGCTGGTCGCGGCCTGCGTGTGGCACCTGCGGCGCTTCGGCAGGAAATCATGGATCGCCTCGGGATCAGCCGCGGTGATCATCGGCACCACCGCCCTCGTCGCGAGGATCGACAATCATGGAAACACACCCGCATCGCCCGGATCCGCAAGGCCGAACCTCATCGTCATCGGCTCCGATTCGCTGCGCGGCGACAAGCTCGGCTTCGCCGGTCACCGGCCGGGGCGCCACGACGGCCCCGCCGCGGTAGGTGTCTCGCCGACCATCGACGCACTGGCCGCGCGCTCGGTGTCGTTCGAGCGCTGCTTCACGTCGATCGCCTCAACGCTGGAGTCCGGCATCCAGACAATGGCATCGGTGTACCCGCACACCCACGGCATCCGCCAAATGTATCCCGACCGGAAATCGGTCGCGTCGGCGACACGCACGATCGATCCGCTCGCTGCGCGCTTTGCCGCGGCCGGCTACGACACCGCCGCCATCGGCGACTGGTGCGCGGGCTATTACGACATCATGCCGATGGGCTTCGAGGACGTCGCGGTCTCGAGTTTCGACAATTTCAAGATCTACATGAGCCAGGTCGTGCTGATGTCGCACTTCATCATTCCGCTCTATTTCGACAACCCCGTCGGTCATTCCCTGTTTCCGGAAATCCGCTCCTTCGCCCAATTCGTGACGCCGGAGGTGGTGACGCGCCGGGTCGAAAAGCGGATCGCCAGCGCGTCCCGCTCGCAGCGCCCGTTCTTCTGGCACGTCTTCTACTCGTGCAACCACCTGCCCTACGGCAGCCCCGAGCCGTATGCGGGGATGTTCGCCGACCCTGACTACGCCGGGCCGCACCGCAGCAAAGTGGCCTTCGACATCGACCGCTTCATTGGCGGCACCGACCTCGAGTCGAAGTGGAAGGCGCTGCCGGAGCAGGACATCCGCCGGATCCGCGCGCTCTACGACGGCTGCACGCGCCAGTTCGACGACTGCGTCGCCCGCATCCTCGCATCCCTCGCTGCCAACGGGCTCGAGAACAACACCATCGTCGTGATCACCGCCGATCATGGCGACGATCTCTACGAACCGGGCGTGACACTCGGCCACGGGCTCACCCTCGACGGCGGCATGCATTCGTATCACGTGCCGCTGGTGCTGCATGTGCCGGGCGTGGAGCCGAGGCGGATCGGTGAGACGGTGCGACTGCTCGACCTGGCACCCACCTTGGCCGGCCTCGCGGGAATCGAACCAGCCGCCGCGTGGGAAGGACGGGATTTGTCCGGATGGATCCGCGGCGATTCACCACCGCAGGATCTGCCCGTCTATGCGGAGACGGGTTTCCCGTTCATCCAGTTCAGCGTGCCCGGCGTCGAGCGGCCCGCTCTGGCACCGATGGACGAAATGACCTTCATCGACAAATCCTTCAACTACCAGTTCGTGGTGAAACCGGAGTACCGCGAACGCATCGTGCAGGCCAAACCGCGCTGCTTGCGCACCCGCGACTGGAAACTGGTGTGCACACCCGCAGCCGATGGATCGCGGCATTTCCGGTTGTTCCACATCACCGGCGACCCGCACTGCATGAACGATCTGGCGGAATCCAAACCCAAAGTGCTCGCCGCGATGCGCGGCGCACTGGAAGCATGGATCGACCAACACATCGAAACCCCCATCGGGGCGATCTTTCCAGACGGCGAGCCTACGATGACGGAGTGAAGACGCCTCAAGGAGTTTCAAGGCTCACAGGCGATACCGATACTGCGACTGCATCGTCATCGATGAAGCGTAGAGACTCTTCCCGCCCCCCCCATGCGGGACTTTTTGTCAAGATTTGCAGCCTGACCCCATTTGCCTGTCTGAAGCGCGACAGATCAGGCAGATCCGCGGCAGCGCATTGCATCCAAGGTAGGGCTGGTCGTCCCTGCCACTTGGGTATCCATGCCGAAATCAATCGACACTGTCTTGGGTCCTGACGCGCATGAACAACTTGGCTGCACCAGCTTGCGATGTCACGGCGATGTCGATGGTCACCGTCGTCGTCGATCCCTGTGACGCCACGGCGGCCCGCAGCGTCGTCCACGACTGCGCGTCGGCCGGATTGTCCGACGCTTCCACCGTGTAGCTCGCACCGGGCTGTGACTCCCACATCATCGTGCAGACCGTGCCCGACATGCGGATGCTCGTCACCTTGAATGCCGGGTGCTCCTGCACCGAGCCGATGCTGAAGTCCTCGCTCTTCGAGCCGGTGAAGTTCGGATCGTCGACGGTTGCCGTCACCGTGTAGTCGCCATCGGCCGACGGTGCATCGGCGCTCGGCCCGTAGCTGGTGCCCTCGCGGCCCGAGTAGCTGTAGCTGAAGCTCGCCACACCCGCGGCCGAGGCCGTGTAGGCGTTGCCGTCGCGGGTGAGCGTGATGTCCGCATCGCCCAGTGCCTTGGGCAGGATGGTGAAGTCCGCACCGCTGAAGGTGATCTCGTAGTTGCCGCCGGCGTCGAGCGTGCCCTGGTTGATCGCATAGACACCGGCGTTGTCACCGGCGGCACGCGCCAGTGTTCCGCTAATGCCGTCCGACCCGACCAAGCCGCTGGTCGTGTAGGTGATCGGAGGATCGGTGTCGCCGTAGGACTTCGAGGCGGGCTGCGCGGTGACGGATAGTTGAGCCTGCAAGACGACGCTCGCCGCGATCGAGACCGATTTGGAAACCGCACCGTTGCTTGCGAGATGGACGGCACCGCCGGAGTCGTAGTTGTCCGCCGCTGCGGCCGCACCGAGGCGAACGTGGATCGCGGTGGCGGCGAGCGTGCCGGTGCCGCCAATGCTGAGCGACTGACCATAAACGCCGTCCGCGCTCTCGGAGATCTCGAAGGGCGGCGTCACCGTGAGCGAGACCGCAACGAGCAAGCCGGACCCGGACAGCAGGAACTGCCGCGGAACGGAGGGCAACCCGTAGCAGGTCGAGAATCCCTCAAGTGTGGCGACATCAGTGGTGATTTCCGGGTTGGACGCATCCTGCGGCCGCACGGTCTGGAAGTGGGCGAATCCGCCGCCCACCGGCTCGAGGTCGCCCCACGGCACGTTGGCCCCCTTCTTGAACCGGGCGTGCATGATCTCCTCACCGACACCCTCGAAGTAGGCGATCACGATGCGGCACGTCGCACCGAGGGCCACCGTGCCGGTGCGGGTCTGAAACCCGTGTCCACCGTTGTTGTCGACCACGAGCTCGCCGGCGTCGGCGAAGTCGCCGTCGTCGTTGAGATCGAGGTAAATGACACTGCCGTCGTCACTGCCCGTGCCGAACGTGTAATCCCCCGGACCATCGACCGACACGTCGAACCATCCGCTCCACAGCACGGCGAAATCCTCGTCGTCGGTGAGACCGGGCAGGACGCCGAGCATCGAGTTGTCGTCGTAGGCGAGCGGCGAGGTCTGCAGGAAGGTGGCGGTGGAGGGCGAGTTGATGAGGTTGGCGACTGGATCGAGAAGCGCGCTTCCAGTGAGCGTGTCATAGGTCTTGCCATCGAGCGCACCGAGCGCGACATCGATGGCCAGATTCGCCGACCGCTGGCCCGACGCATTGGAAGCCGTGAGCGTGTAGGTGGTCGACGACTGCGGCGAGACCGTCGCGCTCCCGGACGCAGCAACGGTGCCAAGGCCGGTAATGGTCACCACGTTCGCGTTGCCGACATTCCAAGTGAGCGTCAGCGGGTTTCCCCGGATCACCAACGGCACGGAAGAGGAGAAGCTGATCGACGGCAGCGAGCTGTCCGGTCTCTCCGTTTGGAAACACGCGCTGTTGGCGTTGATCACATCGAGTGACGCCCAACCCAGCGCCGTTCCCTTCTTGAACCTCGCCTCCATGACGTCGCCGCCGCCGGCCTCGTAATACGCGATGGCAATGCGGGTGAACTCGCGGTTGAGGCCCGCTGTGCCCGTGCGTACCTGTGTTCCGTGGTTGCCGTTGTTGTCGACTACGAGTTCGCCCGCATCGTTAAAGTCCCCGTCGTCGTTGAGGTCGAGGTAGATGACGCTGCCGTCGTCGCTGTTCGTGCCGAAGGTATAGTCGCCGAAGCCCGCGACCGTTGCGTCGAACCATCCAAGCCACAGCACCGAGAAGCTGTCCGAGCTGTTCAAGCCGGGCAAGTCGGAGGGTTGGCCGGTGTAAAAATTCCCGTTGTAGAGAATCGGTCCGGTTTGCAGAAAGGTCCCGGACGGCGTCGCGGCAATCAGGTTCGAGATCGGCGCGAGATAGGTCGCGCTCTCGAGCCCCTCGTAGGTCGTGCCGAGCAGCGCGCCGTCAATCACGAGGATCGAGACCGATTTGCTCACGGTGATGCCGGCACCGGTAGCGGAGACGGTGTAGGTGGCGGATGTCGTGGGAGAGACCACGACCGAACCGACCGCGGGCTGCACGCCGATGCCGTTGTCGATGAAGACCTCGCCCGCGTCGCTTGCATTCCAGTTCAGGACGACGATGCCGCCCGGCTTGACGACCGACGAGCTCGCGCTGAGCGAGACCTTCGGCACACCCGGGATCAGGAAGAAGTCATCCGACGCGGTGTTTCTCGCCAACGGCACATCGGCGCCAGCGTCCTCGCGTTCATCGATGACAAACCATGCCCGCCCGTCGAGGCTGCCTTCGATGCGCCATGCAACCGGATCGTTGTGGTGGCTGCCGGCACCGGTGGTGACGCGATAGGACGTCGGAGAGAGATGGCTGCCGAAATCAACCGCCACCGGCGTGAACGGCGCGGGGCCCGGTTCCGACCAGTTGAGGACGGGACCGGGAAGCTCCGTGCCGTTGGCGTAAAACCGGATCGCTGCGGCGGCGGCCGGAAGGCTGTCGCCGCCGCGCGCCGAAAGCACCGTCAATCGCGCATGGCGCAGCGTGCCCGCGGGAACGACCGTGACTTGGACAGCCGCAGTGACGGGAGCGCCTCCAACGGATGCGCTGAGCGTGTAGGTGGTCGTTGCCGATGGGGAGACCACGACCGATCCCGATGATGCGACACCGCCCAGTCCTTGATCGATCGAGACCGAGGAAGCTCCCGAGACACCCCATTGCAGCGTGGCCGACGCGCCTTCGTGGATCACCGTGGAAAGCGTGTTGAAATACTCGATCGCGGGCGCGGCAGGCGCGGAGGCCTCGGGATCGAATGCGAAGTCGATCCCGGGCGCGTTTTCCTCGATGTCGTCGCCGGTGGTGATGGCGAAGCTAAAACCTTCGGGGATCTCCAACGCGTTCGGACTGAGCCGCAGGAAAACGAATTTGCCGGCGTTGGCACCGCCCGCGTAGGCCTCGTTGAGCCAGTAGGCGAGCCGTTGCGACGCGGCGCCCGACGCGGTGCCGATGAACTGCTCGAGCGGCGTCGCGGGACTGAGGAACAACGGATCGATCAGGATGCCGTTGGACAAGTGGTTATCGTCGCCATCGACCACGTCGAACGGCTCGGTGAGCGAGTCGTCGCGTGCGCCTGGCAGTGCGAACAATTGCACGGCCGGACGGCCACCGCCGTGCCGGCGTTGTTCGTCCGGAATCCGGCAGCCGTCGGATGCCCGAGAATTTCATCAGCATTCAGCGATGCAGGCATTAGACCGGACGCGATGAGCCAGGGAATGCGAAACGTGCGGATCGTGGGTTTCATGATCGAATCGATGGATGCGACGGGATGCGATTCGCGCCAGAGGAAAGATTCGCCTCAGGATGCGATCGAAGCACTGCTAAACTATCGAATCCCCCGGGTGAGCGTCAACCCATGAATAGGCGCTGTCCTAAATAAATGATCAAAGCTCCCGATTCCGCATTTTTGCTCGCAGCGGGGCCGCGGGCCGGGGGATGGTGGCGCTGATGATGTCACCTCGCGCGCTGATGGGATTGCTCGGGTTGTTCACCTCGTTTGTGGCGCGTGGCGAGGCGTTGCCGTGGGTGGGATACCCGCCTGCCTCGGGTCCGGGCGGCGGCAGGCATGTGGTGCTGATCGCGGGTGACGAGGAGTACCGCTCCGAGGAATCGCTGCCGATGCTGGGCAGGATCCTCTCGCAGCGTCACGGGTTCCGCTGCACGGTGTTGTTTTCGGTGTCGCCGGACGGATTCATCGATCCGAATGCGTCGGCGAGTTTGAGTCATCCCGAGGCGCTCGACACCGCGGACGTGATTGTGATGCAGATCCGATTCCGTCGTTGGTCCGACGCGGCGATGGAGAAGTTCGATGCGGCAATGCGGCGCGGCGTGCCGATCGTCGCGCTACGCACGAGCACGCACCCGTATCAATTTCCGCAAGGTCATCGGTTTGAGGCGTTCAACCGGTTCGGCAAACGCGTGATCGGCGAAGAGTGGGTAAGCCACTGGGGCAAACACAAGAAGGAGGCGACCCGCGGCGTGATCGAGGCGGCGCATGCGGACGATCCATTGTTGCGCGGGGTGCGCGATGTCTTCGGCGACACCGATGTGTACGAGGCGGCACCGCCCGCCGACGCGCGGATCCTGCTGCGCGGCCAGGTGCTCGCAGGTTTGAAGCCCGATGATCCGCCCGCGGACTACCGCAAGCGGCGCGCGGACGGCGGTGAACAGGCGGTCAATGATCCGATGATGCCGATCGCGTGGACGAGGGAATTGAAGTCCGAGGAAGGAAAAAACCAGCGGATCTTCTGCACGACGATGGGGTCGGCCACGGATTTCCTGAGCGAGGGACTGCGTCGGCTGGTGATCAACGCGGTGTACTGGTGCGCGGGATCGGAGGTTCCCGGGCGAGCCGATGTCGGATTCGTCGGGAGTTATTCGCCGAGTCCCTACGCCTACAACGGATATCGACGTGGTGTGAAACCCACCGATCACCGGCTCGAGTGATGATGCGCGGCGGACTTCGATGGTGCGGGCGGCTTGCGGCGGCGTGGATCGCGCTGACCGCGGTCGTGTGTGGTGAGGTGATGTCGCCGCCTTCCGCCGGACTGCGGATTGCGTTGATCGGTTCCGGGCTTGGCGAGCAACTGCAGTACGACGGGCAGTTCGAGACGTTGCTGCAGCGACGTCATCCCGAGGCGCGTCTCGTACTGCGCAACCTGTGTGTGCCGGGAGACACGCCGGCCTGGAGACCGCGATCGGGGCGGACGAGCCCGTGGGCGTTTCCCGGTGCCGAATCACTGCGCGCGGACTCCCCGCAGCATCGCGGCGACGGGGTCGAGCCATCGCCCGACGAGTGGCTCGCGCTGTGCAAGGCCGATATGATTCTCGCGTTTTTCGGATGGAACGAATCGTTCGACGGGCCGGACGCGGTGGCGGGTTTCACCAGGGAACTGCGGGGGTGGATCGATCACACGCGCGGTCGGCGCTACAACGGTCGTGACGCACCGGTGATCGTGCTCGTCTCGCCGATCGCCTTCGAGGATCACTCCGCCGGACGCGACCTGCCCGACGGCACGGAAGAGAACCGCAACTTGCAACGGATCACCGATGCGATGCGCGCGGTGGCGGTGGCCAGCGGCGTCGCGTGCATCGATGTGTTCACGCCGAGCCTGGCACGCATGGAGAGCGGGGTGGAGCCGCTCACCAGCAATGGATTTCTTCCCAACGAGGTCGGCAACCGGTGGCTGGCGCAGGTACTCGCCGATGCGTTGTTCGGCAGTGTTCCGGTGCGCTCGCAGGCGGATTCCGAGGCGCTGAGGCGTCTGGTGATCGACAAGGACCGCCACTGGCGCGACGACTGCCGCATTCCAAATGGCGTGCATGTTTACGGCCGTCGGCGCGAGCCGTTCGGCATGGTGAACTACCCGCAGGAAATCGAAAAGCTCCGTCAGTTGACGGCGAACCGCGACGAGGCGATCCATGCGATGGTCGCCGGAATGTCCTTTGATCTGGCTGCGGCAGACGCGCGCACGCGCGCGCTTGATCCGGTGCCCACCAATGTGCGGCATGACATCCACTACCGCAGTGGCGAGGAGGCATTGCAGGCGGTGACGATGATGGACGGGTTCCGCATCGGGTTGTTCGCATGCGAGCGGCGCTTTCCCGAGCTGCGCAATCCGGTACAGATGACCTTCGACCATCGCGGACGTCTCTGGGTGGCGGTGATGCCGAGCTACCCGCATCACAAACCGGGCGATCCGCCGCCCGATGACAAGATCCTGATTTTCGAAGACCAGGACGAAGACGGTCGGGCCGACACGCAAACGGTGTTTGCCGACCGGCTGCACTTGCCCACCGGGTTCACGCTCCGCTACGACGGCGTCTATCTATCCGCACAGCCCGGGCTGATGCGGCTGCGCGACAGCGACGGCGACGACGTTGCCGATGTGCGCGAGTGGATCCTGCATGGATTCGACACGCACGACACCCATCACGCGATCAGCACGTTCGCCGAGGATCCGTCGGGCGGCATTCATTTGCTGGAAGGCACGTTCCTGCACTCGAATGTGGAGACCGCTTACGGCCCGTGTCGCGACAGCGGCTCGGGCGTGTGGCGCTTTGATCCGCGCGCCCAACGGCTCGAGCGCATCAGCCAGACCGCTTACTACAATCCGTGGGGCCTGGTGCTCGACGATTGGGGTCAGCCGTTTCTCAACGACGCCTCGAGCGGTGAAACCTGGTGGATGCTGCCACTTTCGGTGCGGACCGGGCCGGGCAGGCAGCTTGCCAAGGTCGCGCCGATCCAGCCACGGCGCACACGTCCGACCTGCGGTGCCGAGCTGGTCTCGTCGCGGCATTTTCCGGACGAATTGCAGGGCGCGTTCCTGACCCACAATGTGATCGGGTTTCTCGGGACCAGTGTGCACCGGCTCGATGAAGACGGCTCGGGCTTCATCGGTCGGCACGTGGGCGACCTGATTTCCTCGAGTGATCCGAACTTCCGTCTCGTCGATCTTGAATTCGCGCCGGACGGATCGCTCTTCGTGCTCGACTGGCACAACGCGCTGATCGGCCACATGCAGCATTCGGCGCGCGATCCAAAGCGCGATCGTGAGCACGGCCGGATCTACCGCGTCACCCATGCGACGCGTCCGCTGGTGCGGGCGCCAGTGATCGCAGAGGCATCGGTGGAGCAATTGATCCAGGCATTGGAAGAGTCCGAGTCGCGCACGCGACAGCGCGCGAGAAGCGAACTGCGCGGACGCAAGTCCGCGGACGTGATGCCGGCCGTGCGTGCGTGGGCGGCATCGCTTGATCCCGCGGATCCGCGCCATGACCGGCATGCCTGCGAAGCACTGTGGGTGAGCTGCGGATTCGGCACGCCCGACGACGATCTGCTGCGGCGATGCCTGCGCGCGCGATCGCACCAGGCGCGGGCGGCAGCGGTCGGCGTGATCCGCAACGACTGGCGCCACATTCCCGACCACGCCGCGTTGCTGATGGAGGCCGCGCACGACGCGCATCCGCGCGTCCGGCTGGCGGCGATCGTCGCGGCGTCGTGGATCGGTGGAAGCACCGGCGCGTCGATTGTCGTCGAGGCGTTGAAGCAACCGGTCGACCGCTGGATGCGCCCGGCGTGTGAGGAGGCGTTGGAAACGCTGAAGTCTTTTCTTGGCAACGCACAAGTGCGCGTGACCGGAGGCGACGACGCGGTGGCCCCTCCGTCATCCGCGACCGAAGATCCGACGGGCCTGACCGGTGAGCCGCTGCGGCTCTACCGGCTGGGGCGCGAGGTGTACCAGCGCGACGCGCATTGCGCGACCTGCCACCGCGCCGACGGCATCGGCGACGGGATCTATCCACCGCTTGCCGGAAGCGCATGGGTGACCGGCAGCGAGGAGCGCTTGATCAAGCTGGCATTGAAAGGTGTGTGGGGTGCCATCGAGGTGGGCGGCAAATCATATGATCCGGGACGCGGCGTGCCGCCGATGCCCGGATTCGAGCCGATGCTGGGAGACGAGGAACTCGCCGCCGTGCTCACCTACGTGAGGCACCGTTTCGGAAACCGATCGGCACCGGTGACCCCGCAGGCCGTGGGCGCGGTGCGCAAGTCGGTCGTGAACCAACAGGGATTCTACACGGTGGAGGAATTGTTGCGCGAGCATCCGATGGAACGTTGATCCCGAAGATCGAAATAGAACCACTGATTGCGCGGATGGGCACTGATTTCAAAAGATCATGCGGTTCATGTTCTGTACGGTTTGGTGATTTCATCCATCTGAATCATTCATCTGTAAAATCAGTGCAATCAGTGGTTCCATTCCCGCAAGATCAACAGGGAATGACGTATTCCGTGTTCATTTGACACCATGAACGCAACTCCCCCACCACGTCCGGCCGTGCGGCTCGGCGTTGTGCCGACCCATCTCGGATTCGCCCACAGCCTGGTGCCCGACGCGCATGGCCGACTGCCACGCGACGAGTCCGGCCAACTGCGGGTCGTCGCAGGCCTGACCGCACTTCGCGGGATCACGCCGTTGGCGATCGAGTGCGTGCAGGTTTCCACGTTTCCCGGTGCTGATGCCGATGACATGGCGGAACTCATCAGCCAACTTCGCGCACTCGGCATGGAGGTCGGGCTGGTGCTGATGGTTGCCGGGGCCAACCCGATGAATTCCGCCGATGAAGACCGGGTGGTTGGGCAAATGCTGCCCGGCGTGCGACTTGCCATGCACCACGGGATCCGCCAGATCGCATCCACCTCGATCGAGCAATGGATGGATCCCCGTGAAACGCGGCGCGAGGGCGCGGCCTTTGACGCGGCGGTCGCGCAGAACGTGCGCCTCCACCGCAGGATCGTCGAGGAGGCCGCGCTCCCCGGGTCGTGCGTGGAATCGTGGCACATCGAATTCCTTCGTCCCGGTGAGTTCCACACCTTCACTTGTCTCGAGCGCGCGTGGACCTTCGTCCGCGAGATCAACCGTGCGCTTGGCCGACCGTTCTTCAAGCTGATGGTCGATGCCGCGCACTGCGGCGACTCGGGCTTGCCGCTTGAGCGGAACGTCTCGCTCATCCGCGACATCGCCGCCACTGGTGAACTCGGCGTCTTCCACGCCTCTGCCCGGACCACCCGCGGCTGCCTGTCCGACGACGGATCGATCGGCACCTTGCTGGAGGCCGCCGCCACGACCGGGCAACTCCGCGAGGTACTCGTCGAGGTGTTCGACCACGCCGACCCGGCGCTCGAGCCGCTGCGCGCGCTCGGTTGCGGATTCGGCGTCGACACCCGCCGGGGGCGGGGCTACGCGCAGGTGGTGGCCGATGGACTGGCGGAGGCCGCCCGCTGGCTCGCTACAATCCGGTGATGCGGGCTTGCGCGGAGCCGCATGCACGAAGATCATCAGGACATGCGAACCGGCTGATCCGATTCGCCACCGCGTTCTGTTTGATTTCATTCCCATCCCACTCCCCCATCCGATTCCCATGAAATCCGCACTGATTGCCTGCTGTTCCCTCATCATTCTGCAGCAGGTCCGCGCCGACGACGGCTGGCGGCCGCTGTTCAATGGCAAAGACCTCGACGGCTGGTCCGGCGACACGCGGGTATGGCGCGTCGAGGATGGCACGATTGTCGGCAGCACCGAGGAGTTGAAAGACAAGCTCCGGCAAAACACGTTTCTGATTTGGCAGGACGGCGAGGTTGGCGATTTCGAACTCGAATTTTCCGCGCGCGTCACCGGCGACAACAACTCGGGCGTGCAGTACCGCAGCAAGGTGATCGACGCCGGGTCGTGGATCGTCGGCGGCTATCAGTTCGACCTGCATGCCGACCCCCGCTATCTTGCGATGCTTTATGATGAACGCGGACGCGGTGTCCTCTGCCAGCACGGTCAGCGGGTCGTCGTCGCGGCAGAGGGCGGGCCGCAGGTCACGGGCGATCTTGAGATGCGACCGACCCGGCTCGGCGAATGGAACCGTTACCGGCTCATCGCGCGCGGTGTGTCGCTGCGCCACTTCGTCAACGGCCATCTGGTGGCCGAGACGCGCGACACCGACAAGGAGAAGCGCGCAGCCAAGGGCATCATCGCCCTGCAGCTTCACGCCGGTCCGCCGATGAAAGTCGAGTTCAAGGAGTTGCGCATCCGCCCATGGGAGAAACTGGCCGAGGAGCGCAAGCGCAAGCAGGCCGAGGAAGCAAAGAACGAGGCGAGCGAAGAGAGCGCGGAAGAGGCTCCGGCTGGTGACGAGTGAGACGATGACCATCACCGAAAAACAAGACCGCTTGATTGAGGAACTCTCCGTGTTCCAAGACTGGATCGAGCGCTACGAGTACGTGATCGACCTCGGCAGACGCTTGCCGCCGATGCCCGAGGCCTCGAAGAATCCCGACCACCTGATCCGCGGTTGCCAGTCACAAGTGTGGCTCGACGCGACATGCGAAGACGGGCACGTACGCTACCACGCGGATTCGGACTCGCTGATCACCAAGGGGATGATCGCGTTGTTCATCCGCGTGCTCGATGGCGAGACGCCCGAAGCGATCCTCACCGCCGACCTCGGGTTCATCGACCGCACCGGGCTCAAGGAGCATCTCGCGCCCACCCGCGCCAACGCGCTCAACCTGATGGCCACGCAGATGAAGCAGCGCGCGCTGGCGTATGCGTCGGCGTGATTGCGGCTGCCGCGCGCCTCAAGGGGAGAGCCGGCTGATTTCCCATCCGGCGTCCCGGCGCGTGTAGAGAAACCGGTCGTGCAGGCGCGCGGACCCGCCCTGCCAGAATTCGATGGTTGCGGGGGTGACGCGGTAGCCGCCCCAGAACGACGGCAGCGGCACCTCGCCGTCGCGGAACCGGCTGCGGATCTCGTCGAGCTTCTGCATGAGCACTTTGCGCGACGCAATCGCATCGCTCTGGTTCGACACCCACGCGCCGATCTGCGATTCGCGCGGACGTGTGAGGAAGTACCGCAGCGATTCAGCAGTGGAAATCTTCTCCGCGACTCCCTGGATGATCACCTGGCGCTCGAGCGTGATCCACGGGAACAGCAGGCAGACCTTCGGATTCGCCGCGATCTGCGCGGCCTTTCGGCTGCCATAGTTGGTGAAGAAGACGAAGCCATCGCGATCGAAGCGCTTGAGCAGCACCGTGCGCTGCAGCGGCGTGCCACCGGCATCCACAGTCGCGAGCGTCATCGCGTTGGGCTCGTGCACCCCGGCATCCGTGGCTTGACGAAACCAAAGTGCGAACTGGTTCACCGGGTCGGCATCCAATTCCTCCCGCCGCAAGCCGCGGTCCGAGTATTCCTTGCGCAGGTCGGCAAGATCCATGGCCATTCCCTAGACGGGCCGGCATTCCCCTGCAAGCGCTCATCCGCGTCTCCGCCACTTGCGGAAGCGGCAAGCCTCCCCTACCCTCGCTCCATGGCCATCGAATCCTTCCGCGGGATCACGCCCGTGATTCACCCATCCGCCTTTGTCGCGTCCAGCGCCGACCTGATCGGCCGCGTGACCCTGCACGAGGAATCGAGCGTCTGGTATCACACGACCCTGCGCGGCGACATCAATGAAATCGTCATCGGCGCGCGATCGAACATCCAGGACAACGTCGTCGTGCACTTGGCCGATGAATACGGCTGCCACGTCGGTGAATTCGTCACCGTCGGCCACTCGGCAGTGATCCACGCCTGCACGATCCGCGACGAGGTGCTGGTGGGCATGGGTGCGGTGATCCTCGACGGCGCGGTGATCGGCGAGCGCTCGATCATCGGTGCCAAGGCGCTGGTGACCGCAGGCACCGTGATCCCGCCTGGCTCGCTGGTACTCGGGTCGCCGGCCAAGGTGGTGCGCGCGCTCACCAAGGAGCAGCAGGCAGGCATCCGCTACTGGGCGGAGAAATACGTGCGGGTGTCGCGCGAGTATCTCGCGCGCTGAGGCCGCGTCACAAAAACGGATTGGCGCGGCGTTCGGCCTCGAGTGTGGTGGGCGGACCATGCCCCGGCAGCAGCACGGTTTCTCCCGGCAGCGGGGCGAGGACGGCGCGAAGCCGCTCGAGTGCGTGGCGGTAGGCCGCGGGTGTGGCGCATCCGCCGATCGATCCGGCGAACATCGCGTCGCCGGTGACGAGTACCGGCACGTCCAGTCCGGAGACGAGGTAGCCCAGCGCGGGTGATGCGTGCCCCGAAAGATCGCAGGCGGTGATCACGAGAGATCCGCAAGTCCGTGCGTCGCCCGGCTGCATGACCGATGCCGCAATGCCGGCAGGCCCGTGGATGACGGCACCGAGCCGTGACCAGTCGGCGAGCGCGCCAGTGTGGTCGCGATGACCGTGGGTGACGAACACGTGCTGCGGCGGATCCGGCCGGACTTGGTGCAACGCCGCATGGCATTCGTCGACATCGAAACCGGCGTCAAAAACGACAAAACCATCATCGCAGGCGATGCACCAGACGTTGACGGATCCGCCGGCAAACGGCAGCTCGAGCCTGGTGATGCCCGCGACTTCCGCATCGGGTGGTTGGTATGACGGATGCTTGCGACAGGCATCGGGATCGAGCCCGAGCGCGCTGCCTGCGGCGGCGGCGGCCTCCGGATCGACATCCCCGCGCATCAGTCGCTGGATGCGGTCGATCTCGATACCGGCCGCGGCTGCGAGCGAGTCGGGGGTCATGCCGCGGCCGGCAAGCGCCTTGCGCAGCACATCGCAGAAGTCGTCCTCGAGCATGATCGGGTCGATGCGCTCCGGTGCGGTGCCGCGGCCGGGATGCGCGGCGCATCAGCGCATGCGGTAGTAGCCGTCCGGGTTGTGCAGGTAGTACACGTCCTTGGACTCGAGACGCGGCAGCCACATGAATGGCTTGCCATTGGCGTCGATCTCCTCGACGAGTGTGATGCGCTGCGGCTGGTTGGCCGGCTTGTCCTTGGCGCTCTCGACGTCGGGGTCCTTGACGAAGGAGGTCTCGTCGATGCCGTTGACGACGTGGTTCACCCACTTGAGCTTCTGTGCCTCGGTGGCGAATTCGCTCCAGTCGCCGCTCGTCGAGCGTTCGTACATGCGCTTGATCATCTCGTCGGTCGAGATGCCCATCTTGTCGGCGATCGGCTTGCCCAGGCGGTTCCACCAGCGCTGGCTTTCCTCGTGCAACTCGCGCTGCTGGGTGAGGTTGTATGGACCGAAGAGTGTCGAGCTGATCTGGTGGTGGAGGATGATGGCATTGGGGTATGCGTACGACTCTTTGGCGAGCGTGGTGATGGCGGCGGCCATGGACGCGGCGAACGACTTGACGACGACGTGCACCGGCGCATCGCTCGACTGCATCGCCTTGAGGATGCGGTAGCCCTCCATCACCGAGCCGCCCGGGCTGGAGTCGATCACGATGAAGATCGGCAGTTCGCGGTCCTTGTTGTTCCAGTAATGGATGCGCTCGGTGACGTAGTCCGCGGTGCCGCGCATGATCATGCCGTTGAGGGAAATGCGGCGGTCGGAGACCACGACGATGCCATCGTCGCGCAGCGGTTTTTTCAGGTACACCGGCTGGGTGTCGGCGAAACCATCGCGTTTGTCGGCGGTTTCAAATCGCGAGATTTCGGCCTGGAGTTTCGAGATCTGGAGGGCCGCCTCGGTCTGGGCGACCTTGAGTTCGTTGGCGAGTTTCTCCGCCCGCACCTTGTTGAGTTCGCTTTCCTTGGCGATGCGCTCCATTTCGCCGTCGATCTTGGCGAGTTCCTCTTTCATCGCCGCCTGACGTTTGGCGGCTTCGAGCGCTTGCTGCTCGGCGATCCATTCGCGCTCAAGCTTGGTGCGGGTGATGTTGGCGCGCAGCTCGTTGGTCTGACGGGTCAGCCGCTCGGCCTCGAGTCGGTTTTCGATCGACAGCGCCTCTTGCTCTTTTTGCAGCGCCTCGAGTCGGCCAAGGTCCTTGTTGAGTTCCGCCTCGCGCTTGGCGGCGTCGGCGGCTTTCTTCTCGCCGAGCAATTCGCGCTCGGTGCGTAGTTTGGTGATTTCCGCCCGCAGCGAGTTGAGCTGGTGGCTGAGGCGCTCGCCTTCGAGCTTGTTGTCGGTGGCGAGTTTTTCGAACTCCTTGCGCTTGGACTCCAGTTCGGGATCGGGCTTGGGCTTGGCTTCGGATGCCGAGGCTGCCGCCTCGACGGCGACGGCGGCGCTGGTGGCTGAATCGGCAGATTCCAGAGCGGACAGCGCGGGGGCGAGACCGAGGGAAAGCACGAGGAGGCGGGAGGCAATGGGATTCATGCGGTGATGAGTGAACGGAACCAATCGGGTGAATTGTCTGGAAATCCGGGAGTTCAACCGGACCGACGCGACCGGGCGCGGAGCCCGATGAACACGAAGGACCCGGCCAAGACAAGGAAAACGCTCGCGGCGATCGCAAACACGGAGAAAAACCGGCTTGCGGCGCTGTCGACCTGGTCCCTGCCGATCGTATCCTTCGGCGATTCGCCGGGGATGCTGGTGAGGACCAACCGGCCATCGGCCAGGCCGACGCGGGTGAGCCGCTTCATCGCCGGGCCGATGAACGCGTGGTCGCGATAGCGCTCGCAAATCCGGTATGGCGACAGGCGGCCGATGAATTCCTCCGGCACGACACGGCCCTCGACCTCGAGGGCGATCACCTCAAGGACCAATTCACCATTGGTCAGCGCGGGCCGTGCGATCATCGTCCCGTTGAGGTACATGCGGTCCGAGGCGATCCAACCCGGTTCGTCTCCGCGCGCCAACCGCGGCCGACCATTGAGCGGAAATGAAATCGCGACGCGCATCGTGTCGACTCCGATGTCCGTGATGCGGAACGTGCCGCGCAGGTCGGCGAACTCGTCGAACGCCGCGATCGCGAGGTTGATCGCGGCGGCATCGAGCCGCAGCTCCGCGGTTTCGTCGCGATCGAGTGCGAGCTGGAACCGGCGCAGCTCCTCCGCGAGCAAGCCCAGCGGTTGCTCGTTGCCCGGCAAAGAGGCAATCTCGATCGCCACGGGCTCCGCAAAGGTGAACTTCGCGATTTCCGCATGCTGGCGGAACAGCACCAAGGTCGAGAAGACAATCAGAAACACCAGCACGAGCACCGCGATGATCAGGATCAGACAACCGGCCAAGGGCGATCGCGACGATTCATCGCCAACGGGATTGCGAGTGCTCATCGGTCGTGGTGGCTGCGCGATTCGTCCGGGCCGCGATCGTGCGGCGGTTCGGTTGTGGACGAAGCATCGTAGTGGAACTCCTGTTGGGTGAAATACGGCATGACGTCATCTTTCACCGATGGCGCATTTTTTTCCGTGTCAGGATGCAGGGCAGACCCCGGAGCCTCCGGATCCAAGGGATCTGCGAGCATCTCTTGCTCCGGAGGCAGCACGGCCCAGGCATCGTCCGGTTGAGGAACGGCAGATGCGTCCGCAACTTCATCGGGCCGATCGGCAGGATCAGGATCATCGGGGTCCGGCAGGTCGGCTACCGGCAGCAGCAGTTTTCGCTCCTCCGCCTCGCGCGCCTCCCGCTCTTCCTCGATGCGCAATCGGCGGCGGTCGAACCAGGCGAGCCAGATGCAAAGTTCATACAAGGCGATCATCGGCAGCGCCATCAACAACAAGGTGAAGGCGTCGGGCGTGGGCGTGATGAGTGCCGCGATGACGAAGATCGCGAGCACCGCGTACATGCGTGTGGACGACATCGTCTCGTAGGAAAGCAGGCCGAGTTTAACGAGGACCATCACCACCACCGGCAGCTCGAACGACAAGCCGAACAGCAGGGTGAAGCGAGTGGCGAATGAAATGTATTCACCGATCCGCCAGTCATTCGAAACACCGAGCCCGTCGCTCCAGCCATAGAAAAACTCGAGCGCGCGCGGCAAGACCACGAAGTAAGCGAACAGCGCGCCGCAGAGAAACAGTCCGAAGCCAACCGCCATCGCCGGCCACAGGATTTTTTTCTCATTGTCATGCAAACCCGGCAGCACGAACTGCAGGACGAACATCAACAGCAGCGGAAACGAAATGACGATGCCGCCGAAGAACGATAACTTCATCGACAGCATGAACGTCTCGGTGGGCTTGAGCGCGGACATCAGCCGCAGATTGCCGCGCAGCACGCCGTCGGGGTCGGCACCCGATGCCAGCAGCGCGGAAACCCGGTCGACCAGCTCCCGGTCGGCACCGGATCCTTGGAGGAACGCCGCCCGACGGTCCTCGGGCAGGGCGCGCGCGGCGCGGAGCCACGCGATCGATTTCGCATGAAAGACGAGGTCCGGCTCGGGATGCGACCGGTAAAGCCAGTCGCGTTGCGCCGGGTCGAGCTGCGACGCAGCCTGCTCGAGTGCCTTCGCACGGTCCCAGCCTTCCGCGTCGATCCGCCGACCGGACGCGGTGTCGGGCAACGACGCATTCACTTGCGACACCCGCACTTGCTCGACCGGGCGGCGCAGCATCTCCATCAGCTGCTTCTGGAACGAAAAACAAATGGTCATCGAAACCAGCAAGGTGATCACGATGCGCGTGATCATGATCCGCAGGTCCTCAAGGTGCTCGAGGAACGGCTTTTCATGCTCCGGACCCGCTTGTTCCCGGAACTGGATCACCTTTTTGAACAGGTACATGCGTTGGCGTGCGGGGGCATTCAATCCGGCGTCGGCGCGGGCGGCAAGGCGGATCCGGATGCAGCGGGCGCGGTCGATTCCCGATCAGCGGAAAAACGCGCCGACGATGATCGCCGCAAGCGCCAGCACGCCCAGCAGCCACCACCAGGGCGAGACCCCCAGCCTCCGGTGAGGCACCTTGCCGAACTCCCGCGCAACAAACTCGTCGTAATCGAAATCCTCGTCGGGCAGGTCGAGCCCGTCCGCCGACTCATCCTGCTCCCACGACTTCGCCACCCGACGCTGCCGACGTCTCCCCTTTCCCTCCCCCGCCTTGCATCGCGGACAACTCCCTCCCACCCGCACTTCGGATCCGCAGGTCGGACACAGATAGTTCAGTGCGTCATTGGTCATCGGTCATCGGTCATCGGTCATCGGTCATTGGTCATCGGTCATCGGTTATCGGTTATCGAGAAGAGGGAAGAAGGAAGAAGGAAGAAATCACCCATCCGGCGGGAAAGCCGGTTGGCGGGTGCCTCACGTCTTCTCAATACCTCGGCACTGACGGATCGATGACCTGCGACCAGAGGTCGATGCCACCGCTCAGCGAGAACGCGGTGTGAATGCCGTGCGCACGCAGGAACTCCGCAGCGCGCCGCGAGCGCATACCGTGGTGACAATAGACGACGATGCCTTTTGTCGCATCTTCGGTGAGGCGCAGCAAAGCATCGGGAAGATGTCCCAGAGGGATCCACACATGGCCGTCGATGCGGCAGAGATCGACCTCGTCGGCCTCGCGGCAGTCGAGGAGCAGCGGACGATCCCCGGGCGACAGGCCGATCCATTCGGCGACATCGCGCGGACCGATCTCGATGGTTTCCTCCGGATCCGGAAGCAGTTGGCGGTCCCCGTTCATTCGACGATCACCGGAGTGCCGAGCGCGACGTTTTCGAAAAACTTCTCCGACATGTGGTGCGGCATGCGGATGCAGCCGTGCGACGCGGCATAGCCGGGGAGATATCCGGTGTGCATGCCGATGCCGCCGTGAAAGCGCATGAAGTTGGGCATCGGCGCAGCGACGAAGTACGCGCCCGTCGGCACTTTCTTCACGCGGATGTCAACATCGTCATCGATCGTCTGGTTGGTGGCCCTGTCCTTGAACACGCCGTAGATCGACGACCGATGGTCTTTGCTTTTCTGAATGATCTTGTAGCGGCCTGCGGGCGTGTCGTATCCCTCGGTACCGCTGGAAATGCGCGACACGCCGACAAGGATGTTGCCTTTGTAGAAGAACGCTTTCTGTTGGCCGCGGTGAATGCGGATGAGTGGTGCGCCGGAGACGCTGTCACCATCCCAGTACGAAATGTCGTCGGGCACTGCCGGGGGCGGGTGGTGCGGCCCGTTGGTCGCGGGTTTGTGCACCGGCCCGATGCCGGCCATGTAGCCTGATCGGGCTGGGCCACCGAGCTGGCAGGAAGCGAGCAGCGCGGCACCTGCCAAGGGCAGGACCATCCGCAGGCACGGAGCGAACGGAATCGTGCGAATCATGGCGGCGAAACTTGCCCCCGCGCGGCCGTGACGTCAAGAGAGAGGATGTGGGGTAAATGCTGAAATACTGAAATGCTGAAATCAGAGTGACGTGAGTTTGACCGATGACCGATGACCGATCCTCACGCCCCTGGCGTGGCCATGGCGATGGCATCCATGCGTTTGTCCGCGCGGCTGATCGCGATGAGTTGCGAAACCGTGACGAAGCGGTAGCCGCGGCGGAGGAGGCCGTCGAGCGTCGCGGGCATCGCGTCGACCGTTTGCGCGTGCAGGTCGTGCGCGAGGATGATCCCGCCCGGCCGCGTGCCGGCCAGAATGCGTGAGGTGATCACTCCGGCACCGGGTCGTCGCCAATCGAGCGGGTCGACCGACCACAGGATCGTCGGGTAGCCGAATTCACGGTGCGCGAGTTCGCGCTGCCGCTGGCTGAGTCCGCCATAAGGCGGGCGCATCGTGCGCATCCGCACTCCGGCGGCGCGCTGCACCGCATCCCGGCAGCGTGCGAATTCGTTGCGCAGTTCGGCATCGCCGAGGCGGGTGAGCAGGCGGTGGGTCTGCGAATGATTGCCGATCTCGTGGCCCTCGGCGGCGGTGCGACGCACAATGTGCGGATGGGCGTTCACACTGCGGCCGATCACGTAGAAGGTGGCCTTGATGTTGCGGGCGCGCAGGATGTCGAGCAGTCGCGGCGTGTTCTGCGGATGCGGTCCGTCGTCAAAGGTCATCGCGATGTAATGTTGATGCACCGCCAGACGAGTGAAGGTGATCCCGGCGCTGCGCGAAAATTCCGAACTCAGACTCATGTCCGGGTTGCGCATCGGCCTGGGCTCCGCAGGCGCGGTCGGCCGTTTGTCGGAGAAATCGGGAATCGGCGAGGCCTGCGTGCAGGAAGCCAGCGAGGCGGCCGCCAAACCCAGGAACCCGCGGCGCGGCAGGGTCAGCGGAACAAACGAATCGTTGGAAGAGGAAGGGGGATGGGGCATGGGTCGGTGAAGGCGTGCGCGAGTCTGACCGGATCGCCTGATGATGTCACGCGTCCTGTTCGGCCGGGGTGCCGCGCGATCGGGGGTGTCGGAAGTGATTCCGGCGTTGCGACTCTGCATCGGATGCGCCACCTTGTGGTGCCTGCGCCTCCCCCGCACCCCTCTGTTTCCATGAACGACCTCGCTTCCATCCGCAGTGCGTTTCCGATCCTGGACCGCAAAGTCGGCGCGAACCGGCTCGTCTACCTCGACAACGCCGCGACCACACAGAAACCGCTGAAGGTGCTCGAGGCGTCGCGCCACTACTACGAGTCGCTCAACGCCAACATCCACCGCGGCACCCACCACCTCGCGCGCGCGGCCACCGACGCATTCGAAGCGGCGCGCGGCACCGTCGCCCGCCACCTCAACGCCACGTCGCCCGAGGAAATCATCTTCACCTCCGGCACCACCGCGGGCATCAACTTGGCGGCCTCGTCGCTGGCGCTCTCGGGACGAATCACCGAAGGCGATGTCGTCCTCATCTCCGCCCTCGAACACCATTCGAACATCGTGCCCTGGCAAATGCTCTGCCAACGCACCGGCGCACAACTCAAGGTGATCCCGTGCCACGACGACGGCACACTCGACCAATCCCGCTTTCACCAATGGCTCGCCGAAGGCCGCGTGCGCGTCATGGCCATCACCTGGATCTCGAACGCGTTCGGCACGGTCAACCCGGTCGGCCAAATGACGCAGGCCGCGCGCGACGCCGGCGCCCTCGTCCTCATCGACGCCGCGCAGGCCGCACCGCATATCGGCATCGATGTGGTGGGCCTCGGCGCCGACCTCCTCGTCTTCTCCGGCCACAAGCTGTATGCACCCACCGGCATCGGCGTGCTGTGGGGCCGACGCGACCTGCTTGAATCCCTGCCCCCTTGGCAAGGTGGCGGCGAAATGATTCGTGAAGTCACCTTCGAACACACCACTTACAACGATCCGCCGTTCAAATTCGAAGCCGGCACCCCGAACATCGAAGGCGCCATCGCACTCGCCGCGGCGGTCGATTTCGTCAATGACATCGGACTCGATGCCATCCACGCTCACGAATCGTTGCTGATGCGCGCGGCGGAGTCCGCACTGACCGACATCGACGGCATTCGTTTCTTTGGTCCCGCCGATCGCTCGGGCTCGCTCTCGTTCCTCGTCGACGGCATCCATCCCTACGATCTCGGCACGCTCATGGACCAACGCGGTGTCGCCGTGCGCACCGGCCACCACTGCTGCCAACCGCTCATGGCGCGCTTCGGCATCAGCGGCACCGTCCGCGCTTCATTCGCCGTGTACAACGACACCTCCGATGTCGAGGCCATCGCCGATGCCGTCGCGCGCTCCGTGAAGATGCTGCGCTGACGAAGACCGGACTCGATGGAAAAAACCGCATTTCTTCCGCGTTGAAGCGGCGGCAGGTGGTCGTGCTTACGGGTCCGCGTCAGGTGGGAAAGACAACCCTGGCCCGCGAGTTTCTGGCCGATGATTCGTTGAACTTCCACACTGCCCCGAAGCCGCCCGCACCGGGATGCGCGGTGTTTCGACAGACGATGTCGGGCTTGCCCGGCAGCGAGCGGTTCTTCGGGCCGTTTACGGTGAAGCGGGTGCCGAGCCGGTGGAGAATCGGACGGACGCCCCGTTCCGGCCGCGTGTCCCTGCCGCGAATCGATCGCTTACATCGGAGGACGGGTATCTTGCCTGTCATGGTCCGCGGGTTTTCAGCCTGCGGCATCCACCAGATTTCTCATGGTTGTCCATCAGCCGTTGCCCGCGCCAGCCACCGCATCAAAGCGGACGAAGAGTGCGGGTTTGGATTCGACGGGAAGATCCAGAGCTTCGGTGCGCTCGCGCAGGATCCGCGGGTCGAGCCTGCCGGACGCAAGGAGTTGGCGTACCAAGGCGAGGTCCTTGGGACGACCGACGAGCAGCTTGACTGCGGCCAGATCATGAGGGTCGAGTGCATGCGCATCGGGACAACCGGGCACGTCGACAAGACGCCCGCGCCATCCGGCGGGAAGGGTCTGGAGAATAGAATCCCTGAGAATGTCGGCGTGATAGCCGTGTTTGCGGAAATAGGCCCGATCTTCTCCCAGCGCCTCGTCGAGCATGACGGCGGTGAGTTCGTCGAACGGATCCGGACAAAGGTCCGCGTCATAGGTGCTGGTCAGCAAACCTTCGGCTTCCCCCAACTCGGGCAAGGATGCCAGCAGGGCAGCCGATCCGAGGACGAGGAATTGCCGATCGTCCGCCAGCGCCGCGGCGGAGCGAAGCAGGTGTTGCAATGCGATAAGTGTCATGACGGCGTCGGCATCGGCAAACCGACAAAAGGCGAGCAGGACTTGATCGGTTCGGCGTCGTGATTGGGTTCCGACAGAAACCGGAGAAACAAGCCCATGCCCTCGGCGGACGCCTGGGCGGCGAGGATGCGTCGCCGCCAGTCGTGGATCGGCCCCAGGTGAACGCGGCCGAGCCTTTCCCATCGGTCGAGATTCTCGAGTGCGATGGCGAGGTCCTGCGGCCGGTTCTCGATGTGAAGCGCGATGCGCTGCCACAGCCTGGCGCGGTCCTCGCGACGGAAATGGTGGTCATCGCCGGGCACGACATTCATCCTGACAGATCAGGCATCACTCGCAAGAAGGAACCACGGATGAACGGGATGAATCCCGGCAATCCCGCCCGATGATCGCCATCCTTGACAGGTGCCGACTGCGCCTTTACCGCCACCGGGCCATTGGCGCGCACTTCGCAGCGCCGCATGCTCTTTCCCTCGATGTCCGGCAGGTTGAGTTTGTGAATGACGACAACCACCGGACCATCCAGAGAGAAACCACATGGACGATCACAGCATCTTCGCGGGGTTGGTTGAACCGATCCGCCGCGCCCTGACCGAAGAAGGCTACACCACCCCGACACCGATCCAGCAGCAGGCGATCCCGCACCTGTTGCAGGGGCGCGACCTTTTGGGCTGCGCGCAGACCGGCACCGGCAAAACGGCGGCCTTCACCCTCCCGTTGCTGCACGAAATGACCACCCGGCACCGACCGACGCTGCCGGGACATCCGCGGTCGCTGATCCTCGCCCCGACCCGTGAGCTGGCGGCGCAAATCGGCGAAAGCATCCACAAGTATGGCCGATACGTCAGGGTA
Organism: Verrucomicrobiota bacterium; assembly: GCA_016871685.1. Lineage (GTDB taxonomy): Bacteria > Verrucomicrobiota > Verrucomicrobiia > Verrucomicrobiales > Akkermansiaceae > Luteolibacter. The sequence goes on along the minus strand of VHCM01000007.1, from coordinate 17,389 downwards.
TCCCACACCGTCCTCTTCGGTGGAGTCAGCCAACATCCGCAGATTCAGGCGCTGCGCCGCGGAGTCGATGTGGTGGTCGCCTCCCCGGGTCGTTTGCTCGATCTGTTGAACCAGGGTCAACTGCACCTCGACAAGATCGAATTCTTCGTGCTCGACGAGGCCGACCGGATGCTGGACATGGGATTCATCCCCGATGTGCGACGCGTGATCGCCCGGCTTCCCGCAAAGCGGCACTCGCTGTTCTTTTCGGCAACGATGCCGCCGGTGGTTGCGCAGCTTGCGAAGGATCTCCTGAAACATCCGGTCGAGATCACGATCGAGCCTGAGAAACCGACCGTTGACCGAATCGCCCAGAAGGTGTTGTTCGTGGACAAACAGGACAAGGACGCGCTGCTGGCCGATCTGATCCGCAAGCACGACATGAACCGGGTCATCGTGTTCGCGCGCACCAAGCACGGCGCTGACAAGCTGGCCAGAAAGCTCGCTGCCACCGGAATCACCTGTGCCGCGATTCACGGCAACAAATCACAGAATGCGCGCATCCGGGCGCTCACCGGTTTCAAGACGGGCGGGATCCGGGCCCTGGTCGCGACCGACATCGCCGCGCGAGGCATCGATGTCGATGGCGTGACCCACGTCATCAATTACGAACTCCCGGAGGAACCGGAAACCTACGTGCACCGGATCGGCCGCACCGCCCGGGCCGGAACCGAAGGTGACGCCATCGCCTTCTGCGCCGCGCGCGAACGCGAGCAACTGCGCGACATCGAACGAATGATCCGCAAATCCATTCCGGTGGACACCAACCATCCCTTCCACTCCGAGACCGCCCGCAACGCCAGCGGCGCCCAAGCCCGGCCGGAACCCAAAGTGCAGCGCCCCGGCCGTCCTCGCGACACCGCCCGCAACAAGGGCCCCACGCGTGGTCGGCATTGACCCACTGCTGAAGCAGCAGGACTGGCGCGGCGGCCATTGGAGGCATCCGGATCGTAGAATCCGTCGGCGGTGAAGACTCTCAACGAGAGCAAACCGTTCTACCTGCGTTTCACGGACATCCGTGCCGACAAGGTGTTCATCACCCTCGAATGCCTCTACGGCTTCGCCCAGACGAAGACCGGCACTCTCGAACGCATCGTCAACCATGAGCTTCCTTGGAGCTCGATTGGCATCCATCATCCTCTTTCGCGAAACCCGAAGGGGGGTGGTTTGTTTGAAATGATGGGAACTTGGAATTTCGAGCTCGTAAATTCCAAGTTTTTGACAAAGTTGGAATTAGAGCTTTCTAAAATCCAAGTTTTCTGGCAGCCTGTGGGGGTGAAGGCACGCAAAACGGGGCGTTATGTGACCGTTTCCACGAGGGGCGAGGCCACAGGACTCACGCCGACCACGACCGCCGCATCACTTGCCAAACTCGGAAAGGCGGGGATCGTCAAGGAAACCACCGGCGGCAAATACGGCCGTCTCTATGCCTACGGTGGCTACCTGAAAATTCTCGCGCCTCTCGAGTGATGGAGAGTGGGCTCTTCGTCGTCAACGCATGACGATTTGAGCATTTTGGAGGTGCCATACCGCCAATCCCGCGGAGGTGAAGGGGGTTGGTCTTCACTCAGCCCTTCGCGCGGTCCGCCCCAGTGTTTTCAAGGGTTGTAGCACTCCAAAGCGCCACGCCGCCAAACACCGCCGCGACTGTCCCGCCCTCGATGACGCCACCTGGTTGGAAGCCGGCGTGCGCCGATGCCTCGGCGTCTTCCAGAGTCCGCCGCTACAATTCCGCTACTGACACGCTTCGCACTCGCCGCCGTTGAGCATCGCCTCGAGGGAGCAGGCGTTTTTCTCTGCCTCGGAGAACTGCTTGACGCCGACGGCAGTTGCCGCCGTTTGTTTCGCCATCACTCCGCGCTGCTCCTTTTTCACGTCGATGGTCGCCTTCTCGATGTTGGAGGCCTGGAGCGTGCGGAGGTAGTAGGTGGTCTTCAACCCCTTGTCCCAGGCGCGGCGGTACATGTGCGACAGGGTCTTCATGTCCGGGGTGGCGAGGAAGAGATTGACCGACTGCGACTGGTCGATCCACTTCTGGCGGCGGGCGGCGGCGTCGATGATGAATTCGTGGGCGATGCCGAAGACGGTCTTGTGCTTCTGCTTGAGCGTTTCCGGGATGTCCTCGATCGCGTCGAGCTCGCCGTCGAAGTATTTCAACTGGTCGAGCATTTCCTGATTCCAAAGGCCGGCCTTTTTCAGGTCTTTGACGAGTTCGGCATTGAGCACGATGAAATCCCCGGAGAGGTTGGATTTCACATAAAGGTTCTTGTAGTTCGGCTCGATGCAGGGCGTGGTGCCCATGATGTTGGAAATCGTCGCGGTGGGGGCGATGGCGAGCACGTTGGAGTTGCGCATGCCGTGTTTGGCGATTTTTTCCCTGACCACCGACCAGTCCATCTTACCGCCGCGCGGGACGTCGATCGCTCGGCCGCGTTCGTCTTCGAGCAGATCGACGGTATCCTGCGGAAGCAGTCCGCGGTCCCATTTCGAGCCTTTGTAAGTCGAGTAAGTGCCGAGCTCGGCCGCAAGGTCGCTCGACGCGCTGTAGGCGTAGTAGGCGACGGCTTCCATGACTTCGTCGTTGAAATCGACGGCGGCATCCGAGGCGAAGGCAAGGCCGCGCTTGTAAAGCGCGTTCTGCAGGCCCATCACGCCGAGGCCGATGGGGCGATGGCGCGAGTTCGCGGTCCTGGCGGCGGTGGTCGGGTAGAAGTTGATGTCGATCACGTTGTCGAGCGCACGGATCGCGACGGTGATCGTTTCCTTGAGCATCTCGTGGTCGATGGCCCCGTCCCGGGTGATGTGGGAATCGAGGATCACCGAACCGAGGTTGCAAACCGCGGTTTCCTCATCACTTGTATTCAAAGTGATTTCGGTGCACAAGTTGGATGAATGGATGACTCCGACATGATCCTGCGGGGATCTCACATTGCAGGGATCCTTGAAGGTGATCCAGGGGTGGCCGGTTTCGAACACCATCTTGAGCATCGATTTCCACAATTCGATCGCGGGGATCTGGCGCGACCAGATGAGTCCCTGCGCGGCCATCTGTTCGTACTCGGTGTAGCGGCGCTCGAACGCCTTGCCGTAGAGGTCGTGGAGGTCGGGCACTTCGTTGGAACGGAACAAGGTCCAATGCTGGCGCTCCTCCATCCGCTTCATGAACAAATCCGGGATCCAGTTCGCGGTGTTCATGTCGTGGCAGCGGCGACGCTCGTCGCCGGTGTTCTTGCGCAGCTCGAGGAAGTCCTCGATGTCATTGTGCCACGACTCGAGGTAGGCGCAGCCGGAACCGCGGCGCTTGCCGCCCTGGTTCACCGCGACGAGTTGGTCGTTGTGAAGTTTGAGGAACGGGATGATGCCCTGTGACTCGCCGTTGGTGCCTTGGATGTAGCCGCCGGTGCCGCGCACGGCGGTCCACGATCCGCCGAGGCCGCCGGCCCACTTGGAGAGGAACGCGTTTTCGGCGACGCCGCGGATCATGATCGACTCGATCGAGTCGTCCACCTTGTAGAGGTAGCAGGACGAGAGCTGCGAGTGCAGGGTGCCCGAGTTGAAAAGCGTGGGCGTGGAGGAGCAGAAGCGGCGGCCCTTGTAGAGGTTGTAAAGGCGGATCACCCAGCTTTCGGCGTCCTTCTCCTCCTTCTTGAACAAACCCATGGCGACGCGCATCCAGAAGAACTGCGGCGTCTCGAGGCGGCGTGGTTTCTGCCCGGTCTTGTCGACGATGAGATAGCGGTCGTACAGCGTCTGGATGCCGAGATAGTCGAAGTCGAGGTCGGCGGTGGGATCGAAGGCGTCGGCCAGCTTGTCGAGATTGTAAACTTCGAGCAGTTCGGGATGCAGGCGTTTGATGGCGACGCCATGCTTCAGGTAGGACTTGAACGCCTTCTTGTGGGCGGCTTTGAGCTTGTCGATGCCGTCTTTGGAAATGGACCAGTCGAGCACCTCCTCGTACAGATAGGAAAGCAGAATGCGTCCGGCGAATTTGGCGAAGTCGGCATCCTTCTCGATGAGCGCCTTGGCGTTGAGGATGATGGTGTTTTTGAGGTCTTTATCCGAAATTTCCGAGCCGACGGAGCGGCGCAGTTCGCGTTCGATCTCGGCCTCGCCGAGGCAGAGGTCGAGGCCGATGGAGGCGAAGGAGATGCGCTTTTTGAGTTCGATGCCGTCCCAGAACGAGGAACGCCCGTCCTCGGTGGTGACGGTGACCATGAAGTCCTGATTGGGATCCTCGGCATTGGCCTCGGCCTCCTCGCGCAGGCGGGAGCGCTGCGCACGGTAGAGAATGTAGTGCTCGGCCGCCTTGAAGTGGCCTTGGCGCATGAGTTCCTCCTGCACCATGTCCTGCACATCCTCGATGTGGACGAACGACTGGTCGCCGCGGCGGACGCGCTCGGTGACGCCGCGCGCGATGTCGATCGCGGGCTCGGGGTTGGCCTTGATGGTGAGGAACGCCTTGCGCACGGCGATCTCGATCTTGGTCTCTGACCAGGGGACGACATTGCCGTTGCGGCGGATCAGGCGCACCGGCAGGGTACCGGGACCGGCGTTGAGGTCGACACTGCCGTGCTTCTCCATCGAGCGGCGGAAGGCCAGCGACTTCGCCACATCGTACGCCTCACTTTCCAACAACGCCTTCTCGATGAGCAGGTAGAGATCGGCCTCCGACAAGCGCAGGCGTCCGCCGTCGTCGAGCGAGCGGGTCAGCGAGTTGGCCACACTGTGGGCGACGTCCGAGACGAACTGGCGGTTCTGCTCGGTGAAGATTGACTGCTCGTCCTCACTCCGCGAGATGAGCAGGTCGGTGAGCGAGTTGCCGATCGCGTCGGCGACATCCTCGAGCGAGAACTGGGTGTCCTCGTTGCCGCGGGTGACGATGATGTCGGCGACGGGCACGCGTTTCTCGCGCGGCAGCACCTCGCGCCAGGAGAACCCGCGGTCGGCGGCAGGCAGTGAAAAGCGGTCGGTGATGACCTGTTTGAGGATCTGGTCTTCTGCGGGATCGATGGAGTGGTACATGAGGTGTGATGGAGAAGTGGAGTTTTTGGAAAAGGGAGATTAGGAGATGCGGCGGAGGTGTTCGTGCCGAGTGAGAAGTGACAAGTGAGAAGTGGAAGAATCAGGCTTTGAGTCGGCGTTTGAGAGAGTTGATCAGGCCGCGGATCATGCGGGAGATTTCGCGGGTTTCGGCGATCATTTCGCGAGAGCCTTCGAGCGGAGGGGCACCAAGACGTTGCCGGACGCGCTCGGCGACGTAGAGTTGCGTGCGGAGTTCGCCACAGGAGCCTTTTGAATAGCGAAGGAAGTTGATAAATTCGGCCGTGTTGTCTCTCTCCGCGCCTTCAGCGATATTCGAGGGAATCGAAAGAGATGAGCGCTCCATTTGACCGCGCAAGGCGAAGTCTTTTGACTCGGCAAGCGCGACATGGACGTCCACGGCCAGTTGGTAGCCACGTTTCCAAACGTCCAAATCTTCAAATGTCTCGATTTCGTTCATTGATTCACTTCTCACTTCTCACTCGGCACTCCGCCGCTTCGCGGCGGTTTACAGCTCGTCATCGCTCACGTTGGAAAGCGCCGATGCCTTCTGGTATTCGGTGACGCGGCCCTCGAAGAAGTTGGTCTCCTTCTTGATGTCCATCATCTCGGCGAGCCAGGGGAACGGGTTGTTGGCCGAAGGATTGAGCGGCGCGAGCCCGCACGAGGTGAGACGGCGGTCGGCGATGTAATCGATGTAGCTTTCGAAGTCGGAAGCGTTGAGTCCGACGGCGGCCACCGGCAGGCAGTCGCGGATGAAGCGCTTCTCCAGCTCGATGCCCTCGCTCATCGTCGAGCGCAGGTCCTCGCGGAACGCTTCGGTCCAGATGTCCGGGTTCTCGTCGATGAGGTCCATGAGCAGGTTGCGGAACACCTCGATGTGGTTCGACTCGTCGCGCAACGTGTAGCGGAACATCGTGCCGATGCCCGGAAACTTGTTCTGGCGGTAGAGCGAGAGGATCATGCCGAACAGGCCGTAGAATTGCGTGCCCTCCATCACCTGGCCGAACATGAAGATGTTCTTGGCGAGCGCCTGCTTGTTGGCGGTGTCGGTGAGGTCGATGTCGCGGCGCAGCGAGCGGCTGTTGGAAACCACGAAATGGTTCTTCTCGCGGATGGTCGGGATGTCCTCGAACATCGCCTCGCACTCGTGCGGATTGAGGCCCAGCGACGACAGCATGTAGACCAGGCTGTCCGCATGGATGTTTTCCTCGTGGGCGTGGCGGCCGAGCACGAGCTTGAGTTCGGGGGCGGTGACGACCTCGCGTACGACATGGAGGATGTTGTCGCCAACGATGCCTTCGGCCGCCGAGAAGTAGCCGATGCCCATCTTGATGATCCACCGCTCGACGTCGGTGATCTCGTCCGAGCGCCACTGTTCGACATCCTTCTGCATCGTGATGTCCTCGGGCTCCCAGTGGTTGTTTTTCATCGTCTTGTAGAGGTCGTAGGCCCACTGGTACTTGAGCGGCAGGATGTTGAAGAACATCGTGTCGCGGCCGTTGATGACCTTCTTGGCGGCGAAGGCCTCCTCGGCCTTGCTGCGGTCCAGGACGAAGTTGCGGTTTCCAATTGAAACGGTGGTCGTGGCGGACATGGCGGGTTCTGGTTCGGGTGAGTCGAAGGCGGAATTCCGGGCATCAGACCCGGAGCAGCGCGAGAAACGCAGCGGAGGAAACCTTTGGGAAATCTATCCGATCAGGTCAACGCGATTTTTGCTCATGTGGTATCCACAAATAATTTCCAATACTACATGTTGTGGTTTTTGTTTGGTATTTACAATGTCAACAATCTTCAAATCCAGAGCTGCGGAGCACCACCCTGCCCCGGTGGGCGACCACCGCTAGGGGCCGAAAAATCGCTTCAACAGAATGCCGGATTGAGCCGACGACAAAATTTGAAAAAATTCATTCGTGTTTCCGGAATAACGACGGACCCAAAAGATCGAAGTCCGCACATCGATGCGGTCAGACTTGAAGAATCATCCGGATAAAAATTTATCGGTCGGGCAATGACCGGAGAGCATTGCTCTCCCACGGCGGAAGATCCGCGTGAGAGCGATCGCGAACGCCCCATCCTGGCGAGCGCCCCCCCCGGGGAGTGTTCCTCAGAAAGACCAGCGGTGCTGGTCGAGATCACACACGCAGGCGGCGAGCAATTCGACGCAGGCGGCGAGGTCCTGCTTGTGACAGGTTTCGATCGTCTGGTGGATGTGGCGCGTTGGCACGGAGATCGCGCCAGCGATGGATCCGCCCGCGACCATGCGCTGCAGGCTGGCGGTGTCGGTGCCGCCCGCGGCGAGGATCTCAGGTTGCCAGCGGATCTTGTGGCGCTTCGCGGTGGCCTTCATGAACTCGACCATGCGGTAGTCGCAGATCACCGAGGAATCCATCAGCTTGATCGCCGCGCCCTCACCTAGGGCAGTGCAGCGTTCCTGCGGTGTCGAGCCCGGCACGTCATAGGCGATGGTGGTGTCGAGTCCGAAGCTGAAGTCTGGCTGCACGCGCAACGCCGATGTCTGCGCGCCGCGCAAGCCGACCTCCTCCTGCACGGTGAAGGCGGCGTGAAAGTCATAGGCTGGCTTCACGCGGCGCTTTTTGAGCAGGCGCAGCGTCTCGATGAGCACGAAGACCGAGGCGCGGTTGTCGAGCGACTTCACGTTCACGCATTCGCCCATCTGGACGAGCGGCGAATGGCGGGTGATGAAATCGCCGACCTCGACCAGCTTTTCGAGATCCTTTTTCGGCAGGCCGGTATCGATGAAGTAATCCTTGATCTGCGGCATCTTGCCGCGCTCCTCAGGCGACATGATGTGCACCGGCTTGGAACCCATCACACCCATCACGTCCTTGCGTCCGTGAATGATGACCCGCTGCGAGGTGAGCGTCTTCGGATCGAATCCACCAAGCGGGTTGAAGCGGACAAAACCCTTGTCGTCTACGTGGGTGACGATGAATCCGATCTCGTCCATGTGTGCGGCGGCCATCGCCTTTTTGCGCGACGAGCGGCCTTTCTTCAACGCCACGACGTTGCCCATGTTGTCGGTGTGGACGGAGTCGGCGAGGCCCTTGAGTTCCTTGAGCACGAGTTCGCGGATCTTCCGTTCGTGGCCGGGGGCGCCGGGTGCTTCGCAGATGCGCGCGAGGAGAGGGATGTCGATGTTCATGGCGCGCGCAGGTTGCTGGATGCGCCGTCGGCTGGCCAGCGGCAAATGCGGCGCACTCCGCGGCCGGAATTGCCGCTTGGCGGGAGGCGTCCGCGCGATAGGATGACGCCGTGAAGGATCGGCTCCGCATCGACCTGACAACCCTGCCTGAGGAGGGCAAGCGCCATGCCGGCGAGTTGCCAACGTCGGTGTTCGACCTGCCCGAGGGAGATGCCGTGCCGCTCGGCCCGCTCGCCTACGACCTGTGGGTGCAGCGCTTCGGCTGCGAGTTGCTGATGACCGGCACCCTCGAGGCACCCTTCGAATTCACCTGCGTGCGCACCCTCCATCCCTACCGCCAGACGATCCGCCTGCCAGCCGCGGCGCTGTCGCTGGATGTCGGTCAAAGCACCGAAATCGACGCCACTGAAGCGCTCCGCGAGGAAATCCTGATCCATTTTCCCGTCGATCCCCGCTGCGACCTCGGGGACGTCCCCGAAACCTGCCGGATCGATCCCCGGTATTTATCGGTGGACAAACCCGTCGGCGATGGGCTAACCACTCCCCCCCGCGCCGACGCGGACGACCGCTGGTCGGCTCTCGACGGCCTTGGCAACCTGAAGGATCAACTCTAACTCAACCGACCCCATGGCCGTACCGAAGCGCCGCCAATCGAAAAGCCGTCAGAAAATGCGCCGTGGCGCGAAGCGCTGGCGCGCGCCGATTTTCAAAAGCTGCCCGGAATGCGGCAGCCGCGTGCCCTCGCACATCGCCTGCCCGTCCTGCGGTTATTATCGCGACCGCCAGGTGCTCGACGTCGAAGTCCTCTGAGCCGTAGCACCCGGACGGGTGTCGGCGTCCGCCCTGCAGCCCGGGCGGAACCGCCCGTCGGCCTCGCTCCGGGTCCACCCGAGACCAACCGCATGAAAGTCGCACTCGACGCGATGGGCGGCGACCACGCCCCCACGGTGAACCTGCACGGTGCCATCGACGCACTGCGCTACTACCCGCGGCTCAGGCGGTTGTTTCTCGTCGGCGACAGCGGCGCTCTGCACGCCGAGGCTGCGAAGCACGGCCTGAGCCTCAAGGACCCGCGCCTCGAGGTGGTGCATGCGCCGGAAACGATCGGCATGGGTGAACCCGGCGCCAAGGCGGTGCGGCGCAAGAAACAATCGTCGATCAATGTGGCGATGGACCTCGTCCGCAGCGGTGAGGCCGACGCGTTCGTCTCTGCCGGCAACACCGGAGCGGCCGTGGCCTCGGCGACACTCAAGCTACGCACGCTCACCGGCGTGGACCGCGCCGGCATCGCCACCGCGGTGCCCAACGAGTACGGCATCTGCCACATCCTCGACGCGGGAGCCAATCCCGACGCCAAGCCGGAACACCTCGTCGCCTACGCGGTGATGGGCACCGCGTTCTCGCGCAACGTCCTCGGCGTGCCCGATCCGAAGGTCGGCCTCATGTCGAACGGCGGCGAAGAAGAAAAGGGCACCGCGTTCACCAAGGAGACGTTCCGCCTGCTCAAGCAGACGCCGGGCATCCGCTTCGTCGGCAACGTCGAGGGACGCGACTTGTTCGAAACCGAACTCGACATCGTGCTGTGCGACGGGTTTGTCGGCAACATCATGCTCAAGACGCTCGAGGCGACCGCCAAGGCGGTCTCGAAATGGCTCAAGACGGAGATCAAGGGCAACCCGCTGCGCCTGTGCGGCGCGATCCTCGCCAACGGTGCGTTCAAGGCGCTCAAGGAAAAGAGCAGCTACGAAACCTACGGCGGCAGCCCGCTGCTCGGCGTCAACGGCGTCGCCATCATCGCGCACGGATCGTCCACCGCGCTCGCCGTGCGCAACGCGGTGCGCGTCGCGATGGAAACCGTCGAGAAACAAGTCAACGCACGCATCGAATCGGCGATGGCTGAAATCGCGGCGAACACCGCGGCGCAAAGTGCGGCGGATCCCTGAGCCGCCGGCAACTTCGGACTTGTGGGGCACACTCCGGCCGAGCATGCTGCACGCCGCATGAGCGCAAACTCTTCGAAGGCGGCCATCCACATCGCGGGCACCGGCAGCTACCTTCCGGAGAGAGTGCTCACCAACGAGGAACTCTCGAAGACCGTCGACACCAGCGACGAGTGGATCGTCACGCGAACCGGCATCCGCGAGCGCCGCATCGCCGCCGAGGACGAATTCACGTCGCACATGGCCACCAAGGCAGCGCTCAAGGCGCTCGAGCAGGCGGGACTTGCCGCGGAGGACATCCAGCTCATCGTCGTGGCCACCGTCACGCCCGACACACTCACGCCCGCCACCGCGTGCCACGTCCAGCGCAACCTCGGCGCGCACCGCGCCGTCGCCTTCGACATCTCGGCCGCCTGCTCGGGATTCCTCTACGCAATGAAGGTGTGCAAACGGATGATCTCCGACGGTGCGTTTGAAAACGCACTCATCATCGGCGCGGAAAAACTCTCGTCGTTCCTCAACTGGGAGGACCGCACCACCTGCGTGCTCTTCGGCGACGGCGCGGGTGCCGCGGTGCTGCGCCGCGCGCAACCCGGTGAAGGATCGATCGTCGCCACCGAGATCGGCACCGACGGCAACCTCACCCGCCTCATCGAGATGCCCGGCGGCGGCAGCGCCTGCCCGATCACCGAGAAGAACGCACACCTCCACCTCAACGCCTTCACCATGCAGGGCAAGGAGGTGTTCAAGTTCGCCGTCACCCGCATGAAGGAGGCGGCGGAAAAAGTGATCGAGCGAGCCGGTTGGCAGGCCGACGACATCGCCTGCGTCATCCCGCACCAGGCAAACCTGCGGATCATCGACGCGATTGCCGACCGCTTGGCGGTGCCCAACGAACGCGTCTTCGTCAACCTCCACAAGTACGGCAACACCTCGGCCGCGGCGGTCGCGATCGCGCTCGACGAGGCGCAACGCGGCGGACGGTTCCACCGCGGTGATCGCATCGTGCTGGTCGTCTTCGGCGCAGGCCTCACCTGGGCCGCCGCAGCGGTCGAGTGGTGAGCGGCCTCGCGCACCCGGGCACACCGCTACTCAGGATTCAGCGGGTTTCCGGCCGACTTGCGCGAACCGCCGCCATTGGAGAGGGCGACAAGTCCGACTCAGCGGCACCGCGCAACGCGGCAATCGTCACCGTCGGGTCGAGCCGGTTCATCGGATGAAAAGAATAGCCCGGACCGATGTCGACCTGATCGCTGTCGCGCATTTCGAAATGCAGGTGTGCGAGATAAAGCCCTCGGGCCGAGCCCACCGTGCCGATCACTTGTCCGCGCGCCACCAAATCCCCCACGCCGGCCTCGATGCGGTCGAGATGCGCGTGCATCGAATGCAGTGTCCGACCTTCGGCGAGACGGTGCGCGACCACGACAGTGCCGCCCCACCCCGGCGATGGCACACCCGCGTAGAGCACCAGACCGTCGGCCACCGAACACACCGGATCACCGAAATCGCTGTCGCCGCCGCCAATGCCGTTGAGATCGTCACCGAGATGAGGCCCGCCCCGCTTCTCGTTCATCTCGAGAAACCGTTGGGCGTTGTAGGCAAGCGCCCCGTGCTCTCCCCCCATCGGCGGATCGAACCGCAGCGCGGTCGGGATCCTTGCGCGCTGCCAGGCACAAGGCATCAACAACCGGTGGTCGAGCCGATCCTCCGCCACCATCGAAAGCCGATGCGTAATCCGCACCGGCGGACGGACAATCCATGTCGCCAACGCCGATGCCGCAAGCAGCACGCCGATCCAACGGAAAAAGGAATCCGCACGATGACCGATGCCGCTCGATTTCATGCAGGAACCATGGTTTCGGAACGCGGGGCGATCAAGCCCGCCAGAAGTCACGGCGGAAAATGCGGAACGGGAGGGATTCGAACCCTCGGTAACCTTTTGGGCTACGCTCCCTTAGCAAGGGAGTGCTTTCGACCACTCAGCCACCGTTCCTAGGACCCTGCGGGTCGGCGCAAAGAAAAACCACAAGCGGCACCCGACGTCAACTCCGGGAAATCCGTCCGCACCGAATCACCGCTCATTCCGCCGCGGCGGCGTCGGCCACCGGTCGCGCCACACCCGCGTCGGTGAACGTGCGCACGCGCGGACGTCCGGAGCGGACATCGTGCTCGGCAAGGATCAAATGGCGCATCCCCGGCGCGAATCGCAGACGGGTCTCGCTCGCGGTCCGCCATGCACCGTCGCGCTCGAACTGGAACAGCACTTGCGCCATGTTGAAATCATCGCGCTCCTGCGGGCAAACCAGCGGATGATCGGCACCGGGGACGATCAACGCGCGGTGCTCGCCCACCGCAAGCCGGATGTGGACTTTCGAGAGGTTGACCACACAGGCCCCGGCATCGGGAACACGGCCGGGCGAGTCATCCACGAGCATCGCTCGCAACGAGCGCGGCGTTTCACCGGGCATCAACAACAACAGCGCGCGGCGGACCGCGGACGGCACCGTCACCGTGCAAGCAGCCGAGCAGTCGTCGGCATGAAACAAGCGGATCGTTCCCTCGCGCGGATGCAGCAGCACCGGCGGCTGGATCTTCAGCGCGGCGAGCGACACCGGCCGCAGCGTGTTTTCCAAATCCGCATGCACCAATCCCGGTGCCTCCTGTTGCGGATCGCACCAGAGCAACCGGCACTCGACCGCGGCGCGGACAGTGGCATGCGCGAGAACGATCATCGGCACGACGAATCTCAGCGAGCGGGTTGCGATGGAGCGAATGGAATGGAACACAATCATGTTTCGTCGGGGTCAAGCCAGCGGAAACCAACGACTTCGAAGCGCCTGCCAAAAGTACGGTTCACCGGACGGGTGAGCCCCTCGGGACGTGTCACTGCGGCATCGGCCGGATCGATCCATTCGGGATGACGCTGCACAACCGCCTCGCACCAAGCACGCACGACGATCGATCCATCCGCCGCCGCTGTCTCGCCATACGCGCGGATCACGAAGGTGTCGGATCGCGCGGACGCGGCGTTTCCAAGCACGCTGAGGATGTCGGCCTGCGAAAGCGCGCCGGGTGCCCCCTGCCACGACGGACCCATGGCGGCTTCGGGATGGGCGTACTTGTGGGTCCTCACCGCGTCGGCCGGGATGTCCCAGCCCGCATTGGCTTGCGCCGCAAGGGCGTTGTTGATGCCAGAGACGTCGATCGCCTCCTGCAACACACCCTTGAGTGCGGCCGCGCCGCTGCTGGGCGTGCGGTTCACGAATTCGGCCAGCGACAAAAACGGGCCACGCTCGCGAATGCGGTCGACAATGCTCCGCGCCAGCAGATCGAGCTCACGATCGTCGAGTGACCGACTCCCCAGCCAATAGGACATCGCCTCGCTTTCGCCATATGGCGGCGGATGCGCGGCGGGCATGCGGAAGCGGCTGAGGCGGACCGCATCCGGATCGGCGCGCAACGTCTCCAGCGCGGATGTCGGCGACCGGCGGCTGTCGACGAGGTTGACCAATGCCTGCGTGTCGTGCACGGACGCCAGCATCGCCTTCCACGCCGCCACCGAGGTCGAGTGGATGTTGAACCGGCCCTCCATGATCTGCCACGCGGCGACCTGTGACGGCGTCTCGCCCGATGGCTGGGCGAGGAGCTTCACGAAATCCTCCGCCTCACCGCCGTCGGCAGCGTGGAACTTCATGCGTGGATCGTGCCAAGTGGCGCCACCATCGGCAAACTGCTCAGCCAGCTTGTCCGGCGTCGTGTCGCGGCCGCTCGCCCCGAATGTTCCGCCGCGGTCGCCGAATCCGGAAAAATAAAAGCGGTCGGCCATCGCGGCATTAAGAAGATAGGAATGATCGATCCACGCCGGTTGCTTCGTCGTGTCGACCACGCGACCCGCCGCCAGCATCGGATGCGCCCAGGAATTGCCGATCGGCTGGGCGAATCGCGGCGGATAGGCCGAGGCACCCGCTGGGTTCGCGCTGTTGAGCGACGCCAGCGTCTGCGGCGGATGCAGCGGCAGGTCGTAAAGCATGCCGAACTTCACGCCGTTGAACGAAGTGTGGCCGGTGACAAAGTTCGCACGGTCGCGTGAGTCGAGCTGCAGGATGTCGGCCGACCCGTTGTCGAGCCGCCGCAGGTCGATCTCGTGCGAATGCCACGCCGGATGCTCGGTGAGGATCTTCTGGGTCGAGACGGCGGCCACCGGATGCGCCAGACTCCAGGGTTTCGAGGCATGACGTCCGTCAAGATGGTCCGGGTCGCGCCCGCCGGAGGTGGTTTTGCCCTCGATGGTGAACAACGCGAACGGCTTCACCCGCGTGTAGTTCTTGATCGGTGTGCTCGAGTGATCGAGCATCTCCAACGTGTTGACTGTACCCTGTTTCGGGTAGCGCAGCGTGGTCTTGCCATCGAGCAGGAACTGCGTGAGGCCGTCGGGCTTTTCATAATCGAACTCGAGCGCCGAGACTTCGACCGGCCGCGCGCTGCTCGCGGTGGGCGTGGCGCGCAGGATGGTGAGGAACCGGTTGTTGCTCGTCTGCGGCACGCTGAGCGGCGCAAACTCGAGGTGGATTTCGTCATCGCGCGCCAGCCCGATGCAACCCGCCCAGCGCCCGTTCTCCTTGTCGGGTCCGGCGATGCGCACATCCGCGGGATTCCACCAGTCGAGCGAAAAGCCGATGCCATCACCGCGCCAACCGGGAGTCGCCTCGATGCGGCGCGTCATGCTGTCGTCGGAAGTCGTGAAATTGTAATCCCAGAACTGCGGATTGCGCAGGTCCTCGGCGTACGTGCGGTTGGGATCGATGTAGGGCGAAAACAACTTGGTCTCTCCGGGCAGCATGCGGAAGGTCGCGCTGCCGGGTTGACCGCTCCCCGACGCCGACTTGAGCTTCATCTTGAAACTCTTCGATGATCGCCCGGACTCGTTGTTGGCGTACATCTTGTCGATCGGAGTGAGACCGCGGTTCTGCGGGATGCCGTTGCGGTACACGGTCGCGGCGAACGGGACATTGGCGAACTCGACCTCGAGGTTGTTGAACTCGAGCATCGTGTTGTACGGGTTGTGGAGCGTGACCACCGGCGTGTAAACCAGCTGCAGATCGTATTGATAGCGCGTGCCGCGGAAGTATCCCGCTTGCGGCTCGTGGATGCCGGGCGCATTCGACGGGATCGGGCTGCCGGCCCCGCCCGAGTAGCCGTAGATGTCCCGCGCGACGAGTGAGAAGATCATCTGCACGCGCGCCACCACAGGAAACAAGACCATGCCGGAAGGCGGCGTTGTGTTCGCGCGGAGGCTGCCGCCTGCGGAAACCACCGCACGCCAGTCGCCGGGCCAGACCGCGGACACCACCGGCGTCGAGCGGCCGAGCCGCTTCATCATGGTGCGGTAGCTGTTCGCGAAGTCGAGGAAGTTCTCCCATCGCGGGCCCGTCGATGCGGACACCGCATCCATGCCCAGCAGTTTTTCATAGATCCATCCGGAATACGCGGCCGGCATGCTGCGGGGCGAGCGCAACCGCAGGTCGGCGATCGAATTCATGTCCTCCATGAGCCCGCCGCGGGCGACATCGGTAAACAACCCCGCGGCATGCGCGCTGATGTCGTGATGATGCCTTCGCATCATACCCGCCGCATCAGCGACGAACGGATCCGCCGCCAGCACGACACTCCCCATCGTCGCCGATTTCTCCCATCGCCGTGCCTCCGGGGCCGCCGATTCGAATTGCGCGCGATCGAGACCGTCCATGCCCTCGAGTTTCTCAACCGCCGCACGCTTTCCCTCACCCAGCAGCGACGTCTGCGCGGCTTGGCTGTCGATCGCGTCCCTCCACGTCGTATTGATCCGCGCCTTGACCCCCTCGTCAGCCACCACCCACGCCAGACCATCGCGGGATCCGTCAACCGGGACGATTTCCGCCTCAACACGATCCTCATCCTTTGCCTCGGATCCCAAGGTGCCCTGACCCAGCATCAACACCTTGCGCCCGGCTGACGTTCTCTCGACAAACGCATGCAAGCGGGTCGTCGCGGGATCAGCTGATGACACCAACCAACCCTCGAACATTCGTTCCTTGGTGGCGCGCTCGCCATCCGTGGGACCGGGAGGCTGCGCCACATCAAACGCGCGGGATTTCCAGACGCCGGTCAGTCGCGGCCGTTTCACATCCGCACCGAGCAAATCCGCCCGCGCGGTGATACGTTCGTCGGGACCAGCGGCTTCCTGAAGACGGCCGAGAGCAAGGGTCAGCGCAGTGCGGGCGTTGGCCCTCGCTTGCGCCGCCGCTTCGGACGATGAGGAAACCCGCAACGACACCGCCGACAGACCGAGCAGACCCACCGCCACGACCACAATCACCACCATCAGCGCCAGCACGGTGACCAAAGCGAAGCCCGCTTGCGATCGTGCCCTCATCAAAATCAACTCTCACAAAATGATGGCGGATGTAAATACACAATCGGCGAACGTCTTCTCGATTCCGGTTTTCGCTTGTCGTGGACTGAAATGCGGAAATCGATGCCTCCATGCCTGAACTCGACCAAGGTTTCTTCACCCGCGATCCGGTGTCCTGCGCCTCGGAGCTGATCGGCTGCCATTTCCGCTGGCGGGACTGCACGGTGCGGATTGTCGAGACCGAGGCATACGACTCGCGGGACGACCCGGCCTGCCACACCTGGTTCCGCCCGAGTGCGCGGGCTTTCGTTGAAGCGCAGCAAGCCGGCGATGCCTATGTCTACCTCAACTACGGGGTCCACTGGCTGTTCAACCTTTTGGTCAAAGGACCACGACGTTCGGGATTCGTCTTGTTGCGCGCCATCGAGCCACTCTTGGGCATCGAGCGGATGCGGGCCAGGCGACCGGGGGTACCCGACCACCAACTGGGCGCGGGTCCGGGCAAACTCACCCGTGCGCTGGGCATTGATGGGTCCACCCATGGAGTGACCTTTCTTGGATCACACGAATGCGGTATCACCCTCGGGAAATCGACGACCCCCATCTGCGGGACGCGCATCGGCATCTCGCAGGCCACCCACCTGCCTTGGCGTTTCGGCGATCCAAACTCCCCGGCTCTGAGCCGAAAATTCACATAAACCCACCCTTGATCAATAAAGGGACAGTCCTTTTATCGATTTTAGGCTTGCGCTGGGTCGGGTGGTGGTCCAGTGTTGGACGATGAGGCGCGCACGATGGCTGGCGGAGTGGCGG
>VHCM01000006.1 GCA_016871685.1 Verrucomicrobiota bacterium | reverse complement strand
CGTCTCCTTCGGGCTGGTCAAGGAGATCCATTGCAATGCGGGCGAAACCCGGGTGAAAATCGAAGTGCAGACCCGTGACCCGCAGGTGCCGGAGCAACTCTTCCGCGACTGTCATGCCGTGCTCGACGGATTGCCCGATGTGGGCACGGTCAAGGTCGAGATCGAGGTGAAGGACGTGCCCGCTGCCGCGGCCGCCGCAGGATCGGTCGGCAAGTCGTCGATCCCCGGGGTCAAGCATGTGATCGCCGTGGCCTCGGGCAAAGGCGGTGTCGGCAAGTCCACCGTCGCCGCCAACCTCGCGGTGGCGCTGGCGCGCGACGGTGCGCGGGTCGGCCTCTGCGATTGCGATCTCTACGGACCATCGATCGCGCACATGTTCGGCAGCAACGAGCGGCCGCTCGCCAATGACAAGGACGAGATCATCCCGATCGTCGCGCACGGCATCCGCCTGATGTCGATGGGCTTTCTGCTCGAAGAGCGCTCGCCGGTGATCGTGCGCGGGCCGATGGCCACCCGCTACACCCAGCAATTTCTCCGGCAAGTTGCTTGGGACGATCTCGATTATCTGGTCCTCGATCTTCCGCCCGGCACCGGCGACATTCAGCTCACGATCGTGCAGACGGTCTCGGTCGATGGCGCGGTGATCGTCACCACACCGCAGGAAGTGGCACTCATCGACGCGCGCAAGGCCGTGGCGATGTTTGGAAAGGTCAATGTTCCGATCCTCGGACTGGTCGAAAACATGGCGTGGTTCGAGTGCGATGCCGGCAAACGCCATGCGATCTTCGGCGAGGGAGGCGGACGTCGTGAGGCGGCGATGCTCGGTGTGCCGCTGCTCGGCCAGATTCCGATCGACATCACCACCCGCGAGCGCGGCGACTCGGGCATGCCCGTCGCCCTCGCGGATCCCGCGACCCATCCGGTGTCCGCCGCGTTCCATCACATCGCACATCAAATCGCGGCCGCGGTGGGAGGAAGATGACTGGTTTCAAGGGTCAAGTGTTCAGTTTCAAGTTTCAAGCGGGGGACGCGAAAGAAGTGCCGAGTGAGAAGAGAAGAAGAAGGGAGATCAGTGATCAGTTTTCAGAGGAAGAAAGCGGAGAGCGGCTTCTTCCTCTTCTCTTGAAACTGACCACTTGAACCTTGAAACTCGACCTCTCTGATTTCAGCATTTCAGCATTTCAGCTTTTACCACCACTCCTCTCCGGCACGGTGATCTGCAGCACGGTCGTGTCGGCCGCGGCTTGCAACGGATCCGCGGCTTTCGGCAGCAGTAGTGATCTGCCCGTTTCAAATCGCCTGCCGTCGGTGCTGGTCAGGCTGCCCTGGATCACGGTGACAATCGAAAACCGCGCGGCATCCGGATTTGCGAGCATGCCGCCCTCGGCGAAACGTCGACTGATGGTCTTGAAATGCGCGCATTCCGCGAGCACCTCGCCGCATGGCACGTCCATCGCCGGCTCGAAATCAGCAAAGTCGATGCTCGCCATCGACTCGGCCACATGCAGCTCGCGCGGTGTGCCGTCGAGTCCCATCCGGTTCCAATCGAAAACGCGATAGGTGGTGTCGGAGTTCTGCTGGATCTCGTGGATGAGGAACCCGGCACCAATCGCGTGCAGTCTGCCGGACGGGATGAAGATCGAGTCGCCGGGCTGTGGCTCGATCGCGTGGACGCATTCGGCGACCGTGCCTTCGGCCACCGCCCGCTCGAATGCCTCGCGCGTCACCCCGCGCCGGAGTCCGGCGTAAAGTTTCGCGCCTGGTACACAATCCGCGATGACCCACATCTCGGTCTTCGGCTCGCCGCCGAGCGATGCCGCGATCGATGCGGGCGGATGCACCTGGATCGACAAGTCGTCGCGCGCATCGAGGATCTTGATGAGCAAGGGAAACCGTTCGGCACCATCCGCGTATCCGTCGCCGAAGAGTTCGGCGCGATGCCGGTTCCACAACTCATGCAGCGTCGTGCCGACGAAGCACCCTGCTTCCACCACCGACTGTGCGTCCTCGCGGTCGACGATTTCCCACGATTCGCCGTAGGGCTGATGCCGGTCGGGCAGATGCCGATGGTACACGCGCTCGAGTTCGCGTCCGCCCCAGACGCGTTCCATGTAGAGAGGTCGGAAGGTGATCGGCTGCATGGATCATCCATGGCGGATGCGCGGCCGGGAGGCAATCCCGCAGTCGTTGGCGGCGGGGGAGCGATCAGCCCCGGGGCAGTGCGGCCAGCGCTTTCCACGCCTGCCACGCGAAAAATCCCATGAAGATCGCAAACAGCATGCTGCCGTAGGCGTTGAACATCAGCCATCCGCAGACCAGCGAGACCACGATCGAAATCCACAAGGTGGTGCGGATTTGTCGCGGACCGAGCAGCGCTTCAAGAATGCGTCCGCCATCCAGCGGCAGGACCGGCAGCAGGTTGAGCACGGCCCAGAACAGGCTGATCACCATCAGCGTGTGCAGGAAGTACTTGGCATGAGGCGTGAGGTCGATGGCATGCGGAAGCGACCACCACACGACAATGCCGAGCAGGATCTGCAGTGCCGGACCGGCGGCGGACAACGCCATTTGTTGCCATCGTCCGAGGCGCACGCCGGTGCATGTAGCGAATCCACCGAATGCCTCGAGCGTGATTTCCGACCATCCGCCGAAGCGTCGGGCAGTGAGGGCGTGTCCGAGTTCGTGCACGAGGATCGAGACGAAGCCCGCGAGGAGAAACAACCCGAGCCTGAGGAAATCATCGGGTGACTTCGCCGAGACCGCGCCGCCCACCAATGCAAGGGTGATCCAGAAGAACGGCTGGACCACCACCGGGATACCCAACAGGCGGAAGCGGATCATGGATCCGTGTCAGGGGGGAGCGGCACGAGGACCTCCGCCGCAGCGGAGAGGATCGAATCCGGCGTCATGCTGTATCCATTCAACGCGTTGAGTTCCTCGACCGTGCAGCCTTGGCTGGCGGCGAATTCACCAAACGTCATCGGCTCGCTGACCCTGCGCAGCACCTGTTTTCGCGACTCGATGGCCCGCGGGGACGGTGCCGCGGGTGGTGGTGCCGCGGGAGCGGCTGCAGACGGTGGCGCAGGCGGCGGTGAAGTCACGGCCGTCTCGGTGGATGCCGTCTCGTTCGTTGGTGCCGGTGGCGGCGCGGAAACCACCGCTGGCGCAGGCGGTTCGGTGGCCGCTGCGGCAGGCGTCGGCGTCGATGGAGCAGCCGCCGCATCAGGAGATTGGGTCATGGGTGGCGCGGCCTCCGCAATGGCCGGTGGTGCCGTGGGCTTCGACTCTTCCTTCGGGGCGGCTTTCGGCTGCTGGATGCGGAGGGTTTGACCAATCTTCAGACGATTGGATTTCACGCCTGGGTTGGCTTGCTCGATCTGCCGCACGCTCACGCGATGCTTCTTCGCGATCGTCGCGAAGGTGTCGCCCTTGCGCACGGTGTGGGTGGCCGACGACTCGATCTCCTCCTCGCGCACCACAATCGCGGCTGGCGGTGGTGATGGCTCCGGAGCGGGTGCCGCTGACTCCGTTGTGGCTGGCGGCGATGGCGCGTCGGCCACAGCAGTCGCATCCACGGCCGGTGGTGTCGGCGCCGCCGCAGATTCAGCCGATGCCGGGGGCTCGCTGGTGGAGGGTGCCGTTGCGGCGGTGTTGGTGCTTGTATCCGCATCGCGCCGCAATTTCACGACCTGGCCGATTTGCAATTTCGTTGGATTCACGCCGGGGTTGGCGGCAAGCAATTCACTCGATGGAATCCCGTACTTCTTGGCCAGCACGGCGAACGTGTCGCCCTTGGCGATCGTGTGCGTGCCTTCCGCCGGCAACGCCGTGGTCGGCACAGATGCCGCTTCGTTGACCTGCGCGGCCGGCAGCTTGAGCGGCATGCCGATCTGCAGCACGGTGGTCGGTTTGAGTCCGTTGAGCTCGATCAGTCCGCGCACGGAACATCCATGGCGACGCGCGATGCTCTCGAACGTGTCGCCCTTGCGCACCTGGTAGGTGCGGGATTCGGCGGCAGCAACCGGAGCCGACGATGACGGGGCGGAAGGGTCGGCCGGTTGCGCCGATGACCAAACCGCACCGCAGGAAAAAAGAATCCCGGGAATCAGTAGCAAGCGGTGGCGCATGAGGAACACCATGACCACACGGCCCGTGGGAGCACAAGCGAAAACCAACGCAACCCGGCCCGCAGGGGCCGCCGTGGGATCAGGCCCGGCCGAGATACGAGTTGTCCTCGGTCTTGATGTTGATCCGCTCGCCTTGGTTGATGAACAACGGCACCTGAACGATCAATCCGGTTTCCATCACCGCAGGCTTGTAGACGTTGTTCGCCGAGTCGCCCTTCACGCCTTCGGACGACTCCTTGACGGTCATCGTCATCGTCAGCGGCAGCTCGATCGAGACGACGTTGCCGTCGGCGATGAGCAGCGTGTACGCCTGACCCTCGATCAGGTAGTTTTTCACGTTCTCGATGAGGTCCTCGTGGACGATGGCGTCCTCATAGGTGTTCGGATCGAGGAAATGGTAACCGCTGCTGTCCTTGTACGAGTACTCGTGTGGCGTGCGCTCGAGCACCACGCCTTCGAGCGAGTCGTTGGAGGTGAGGCGGAGGTTGAACACCTTCTTGGTCGCCACGCTGCGGATCGACATCTGCACGTACGAGGCCATCCTCGGCGGCGTCTTCAGCTCGTGATCGGCAACGATGCAGATCTCGTTGTTGTGGCGGACGGCGTGTCCCTTGCGGAGGTTGATGACGGGGGTGCTGGGCATGGTCGGAAGGGCAGGGGAGATACGCGGAACCGCGTGCCCGCGCAAGCCCGGATTCGCACTGAGAAAGTCAAGGAAGTGTCAAGTGTTCAGTTTCAAGTTTCAAGAAACGCGAAAGAAGTGCCGAGTGAGAAGAGAAGAAGAGAGATTGGTTATTGGAAATGAGAGATTGGGGAAGAGGGGTGCCAGCGCGGAGCCGGGGAGCGTCGGCATCCTGCCGGCCCCGCCGCGCGTCCCGCGTGGCGGGTGAAAGAAACGCGAATGAAGTGCCGAGTGCGGAAGAAGTGCCGAGTGAGAAGTGGAAAAGAAGGGAGATAAGTTGTCGGTCATCGGTCATCGGTCATCAGGGGGGGCAGAGGACAGGGAACGGAGGGCGGAGTGCGGAGAGCGATTTCTTCCTCTTCTCTTGAAACTGACCACTTGAACCTTGAAACTTTTTCCTGGCACTTCGCATCCGGGTTCGATGCGGATCAGGTGTTCTTCAATCCAAACGCCTCGAGGATGAGTTCGGTGTCGCTCCAGTCGCGGACTCGCTGGTAGACGCCGTTGTGCGAGATGCCCACGCCTTTCTGGTTGAGGAAGCTGCGGATACTGTGTGCGGCCTCGACGACCTTGGTTGGTTCGCGCGTGGCGATGTGGATCACGAGAGTGTCTTCGAAGCGTGATTCGAATCCGCCCTCGGCGCGTTGGATGGTGAAGCCGGGAAACAGGGCGCCGATGCGCGTGCCGATGCCGGCGTATTCGATCGGATCGATGCGTCTGCCGTTCTCCGGCGAGCCGACGAACAACGAGAAGTGTCGCAGCGTGCGGGGATCGAGGATGCGTGTCGCGGGATTGGCGAGCGCCTTGCGCTTGTGGGTGCGACAATCGACGAGATCGATCCGCGCGGCATGGAAGTGGAAGAGCGCCTGTTGCTTGTAGCGCCGGCCGAGGCCGATGGCGGTGTTCTCATCGCAAGCGATGCCCCATCCGGGTTCCGCATGCGATGCGTCGGCGGAGAGTCCGATGACGCGGAACCGGGTGATTTTCAGCTCATGGATCTCGTCGAGCAGCCGGGCATCGCCCTCGAGGTTGTCTCCGGGATCCGCGGGTTTGCCGCCGGGGTTGTATGCGGTGACCACCCAGAAGTCGCCCGGCTTTCCCTCGGGGATGAATTCAAAGACCGTGTTCAGATATTCGGGATTCGCGATCGGATTCATACGCGGCAGGATCGATCGGACGAACCGTCGAAACAAGGCGAAGATCGGAATCAGGTTGTCATCCCCGGCCGCGTCACCGCGTGTATCGTGCGCGCACCCAGTCGGCGACTTGTCGGTCGTCGTCGCCGGCGATCCAGACCTCGCGCAGGAAATCGGCGGGGTGGATGCCGCCGTGTTCGCGGAGGAACTTGCGGTCGCCGCCGCAGCCGAACATCAGGTCGGGGTCGAGCGCGCCGCGGAGTTTCGCGCGCGCTTTGGCAAGAATGCGCGGCAGGTAGGCGATGCCGTCGAGCGTGTCGCCGAAGGTCGGGATGGTGTCGCGGGTGAGCAGCACGTCCGGGCGAGGCTCGCCGGGATGGGCGAGCATCCAGTCGCGACGCACCGACGCGACGAGCAGCGCGGTGCCGGGCGAGGGGATTCCTTCCTCGCAAAAGTCCTCCACGAAATCGAAGAACTCGCGCTGGCGGCAGCCGATCGATTCGAGGAACGCGAGGTCGTGCGCGGTGTAGTATGTGGTGAAGTCGCGATTGCCGCCGCGGTAGGCGGCGACGCAACGGTCGAAGAGATCGAGAAACGTGTCGCTCCAGTGCATGCGGGTGGGTGGAGGGTGAGTCTTGGAGTGGAGGTGGCAACAACGGAGAGCTGTCGTCAAGCGAACACACGTGCGATCATCCGCGCGACGTCGGAAAAGACGCGTGGCTCGCCGAGTGGATCGGCTCCGGCTCCGATGGCGAGCATCGGCACTTGTTCGCGGGTGTGGTCCGTGCCGCGGTGATACGGGTCGTTGCCGTGGTCGGCGGTGAGGATGACGAGGTCGTCGTTGCCGATCCGCTCGAGGAAGCCGCCGAGCCACGCGTCGAACTCCCAGAGGCAGGCGGCATACCCTTGCGGGTCGCGGCGATGGCCGTAGAGCATGTCGAAATCGACCAAGTTGGCGAGGAGGAAGCGGGGTGTGTCGGGCGGCTCGTTCCACAACCGGTCGATCACCGCCATTCCCTCGGCATTGGATTTCGTCGGGTGCGACTCGTCGAGGCCGCTGCCGGCGAAGATGTCGTGGATCTTGCCGACACCGATCGTGCGGACTTTCTTGGACTGCAGTTCGTTGAGGACGGTGGAGGGCGGGGTGAGCGAGAAATCCCTGCGGTGGGCGGTGCGCTGAAAGTCGTCTGCCGTGTTGCCGAGGAAGGGTCGGGCGATCACGCGCCCGATGCGGATGCCCATCGCGTCGATGGTGTGGCGTGCGGTGGCGCAGAGGTCATGGAGTCGCTCCAGTCCGAAGCGCTCTTCATGCGCGGCGATCTGCAGCACGCTGTCGACGCTGGTGTAGAGGATCGGGCAGCCGATGCGCAGATGCGCTTCGCCGAGGGACTTGAGGATTTCGGTGCCGGATGCGGCGGTGTTGCCGATGAACCGGACTCCGGCCGCCTCTTCGATCGCGGTGACCAACGCTGCGGGAAAGCGGTCGAAGGTCGCGAATGCCTCGTCGAGCACGCAACCCATGAGTTCCCAGTGGCCGGTGGTGGTGTCCTTGCCCGCCGATTGCGCGGTGAGGCGTGTGGCGAACGCGTCCTGTCGGGAGCGTTGCGGGTGTGGCGGACCGAGGACTTCACCGAGACCGAGCGACATCAGGTGGGGAAGCTGCAAGCCCGGAATGCGTTCGAACAGATGGCCGAGCGTGTTCGCGCCCTCATCACCGTAGTCCGCCGCGTCCGGCGCTCCGCCGCAGCCGACCGAATCGAGCACGATCACCAGGGCGCGTTGCTTTGTGGTCATGTGCTTGGCCGCTTTGGGGCATGAACCGGATCCGCTCAAGCCAGTCCGACCGCACGCCGGACGCGGTCGAGCACCTTCGCGGCCTCGGCGCGGGCGCGGGTGGCTCCTTCCGCGAGCACGCGCTCCACGTAGCCGCGGTCGGCGAGGATTTCCTCCCGCCGCCGGCGCATCGGTGCGAAGAAATCCCAGTACGCGTCGGCGAGCTGTTTCTTGAGATCGCCGTAGCCGGTGCCGCCTTGGCGGAACGCGTGGACCAGCGACGCGTGTTGCGATTCATTGGCGAACAACGGGTGCAGCGCGAGGATCACCGAGTTGTCGGTGGGTTTGGGTTCCTCGACTGGTGTCGAGTCCGTCTTGATGCGCATGACGAGTTTTCTGAGTTCCTTTTCCTCGCCGAAGATCGGCAGCGTGTTCGAGTAGCTCTTGCTCATTTTGCGGCCGTCGAGGCCGGTGACCACCGCCGTGTCGTCGCGGATGATCGGTTCGGGGACGATCACGGTGCCTTCGCCATAGGTTTCGTTGAGTTTCACCGCGAGGTCGCGCGCCACCTCGAGGTGTTGCTTCTGGTCCTTGCCGACGGGCACCTGGTTGGCGTCGTAGAGCAGGATGTCCGCGGCCATGAGCACCGGGTAGGCGAAGAGCCCGTGGTTGGGCGAGATGCCTTGCGCGGTCTTGTCCTTGAACGAGTGGCACTTGTTGAGCAGGCCCATCGGGCACACGGTGGACAGGATCCAGGCGAGTTCGTTGACCTCCGGCACCGCGCTCTGGCGGAAGAAGACGGCGCGCGCCGGATCGAGTCCGCAGGCGAGGAAGTCGACGGCGAGTTCGCGCACGTTGTCGCGCAGGGCCGCGGGATCATGCGAGGAGGTCATCGCATGGTAATCCGCGATGAAGTAGAACGCCTCACCCATCTCCTGCAGGCGCACGGCCGGCTCGATCGCGCCGAAGTAGTTGCCGATGTGCAGTTTTCCGCTGGGCTGCAGGCCGGTGAGGATGCGCATGGCCGCAGGATGGAATCCGGACGCGCGGGCGGTCAAGGTCGATGAACCACGGGGTGGGAAGGTTCAAGTGGGGGGAAAGTGTTCAGTTTCAAGTGTTCAGTTTCAAGTTGGGGGAGAGGTGTCGGCACGACTTTCGTCCTCTGTCCTCAGCATCCGCAAACCCCGCGGGGTGTGACGGCGGAGAGGGTGAAGATGCCGGTGTGCGGATGTCTCAGTGTGATGGCTGAGGAGTGGGCTGCGGAAGCACGCTCAGGCTCCTGCGGCTGGATCGTAGTCCTTGGGTGCGCGGACGATGCGGTCGACCGTGTTTTTCGTGACGAGGTTGCCGCCGGATCCGCGGCTCTTCACGCCGAACTCGGCGAAGTGCAGCGGGCGCACGAGGCTGCGCATGCGCGGGGCCGGCTTGAGGTGGACGAGAAGCATCTGGGCGGCGCTTTCCTCCTCGGTGGCGTGGACGGCGAGGTAGAGCACGCGTGTGCCGGCTTTGCCCTTGGTGAGGTCGTACTCCTTGTCGCGGGTCACGCCGCCGACAGTGAACCGTTTGGCGAGCACCGGCCCGTCGCGGCCGTCACGGTAGATCATCGAGTAGATGAGAGGTTCGTCCTTGCGGAAGACAGCGACGCGCAGCGGCTTGTGGCCGATGAATCCCTTCTCGGCGACCTTGGTGACGCGCATCTTGCCCTCCTGGGTGAACGAGATGATGTCGTCGATGGTCGAGCACTTGCCGATCGGTTCGCCGTCCTTCTTGATTCCGTATCCGGCGAATCCATGTTTGGCATCGAGGTAGAGCGTCTCGGTGG
This sequence comes from Verrucomicrobiota bacterium, assembly GCA_016871685.1. GTDB lineage: Bacteria > Verrucomicrobiota > Verrucomicrobiia > Verrucomicrobiales > Akkermansiaceae > Luteolibacter. Next base: position 37,616 of record VHCM01000006.1, on the reverse strand, counting down.
CGGCGATGACCTGGGTGCGGTCGACCCGTTCGAATGAGGTGATTTCGGTCCGGCGCTCGCGTCCTTTGCCGTGTTTCTTACCGAGTTCCTCGAACCAGCGGATCGCGTACTTGGTGAGGTTGCGCAGGTGTTTCTCCGCCTCGGCGATCGAGTCTTCCAACTGCCGGATCTCTTCGTCGGCCTTGAACGAATCGTACTTCGAGATGCGTTTGATGCGGATCTCGGTGAGGCGGATGATATCATCGCCGGTGATCTCCCGCTTGAATTGTTTCTTGTACGGCTGCAGCCCCTTGTCGATCGCGGCGAGCACGGCCTCCCAGGTTTCGCACTCCTCGATGTCGCGGTAGATGCGTTTTTCGATGAAGATTTTTTCGAGCGAGCTGAAGTGCCATTTCTCCGCGAGTTCTCCGAGGCGGATCTCGAGTTCGAGTTTGAGTAGTTCGCGCGTTTTGAGCGCGTTGAGCTTGAGGATGTCCGACACGCCGAGGAAGCGCGGCTTGCCCTCGGTGATCACGCAGGCGTTGGGCGAGATCGAAAGTTCGCAATCCGAGAATGCGAAGAGCGCGTCGCGGGTCGTTTCGGGGTCCGCACCCGGCGGCAGGTGGACGAGGATGTCGGCCTCGGCTGCGGTGTTGTCCTCGATGCGCGCGATCTTGATCTTGCCCTTGTCCGCCGCGGCGACGATCGACTCCATCAGTGCGCCGGTGGTGGTGCCGTAGGGGATCTCGCTGATCCGGAGCAGTCCCTTTTTCTCCATCGAGATGCGCGCCCGGACGCGCACCTTGCCGCCGCGCATGCCGTCGCGGTACTCGGAAGCGTCCATGATGCCGCCGGTCGGGAAGTCGGGCAGCAGTTCGAACGGCTCGTTGCGCAGGGCGGCGATCGATGCGCGGACGAGTTCGTTGAAATTGTGGGGCAGCACCTTGCAGGCGAGGCCCACCGCGATGCCCTCGACTCCTTGGGCGAGGAGCAGCGGGAACTTGACGGGCAGGGTATCGGGTTCCTTGCGGCGTCCGTCGTAGCTGGTGAGCCAGCGGGTGGTCTTCGGGTTGAAGACCACGTCGAGCGCGAATTTCGTCAGGCGCGCCTCGATGTAGCGCGGGGCGGCCGCGCCGTCGCCCGTGAGCGTGTTGCCCCAGTTGCCCTGGGTGTCGATGAGGAGTTCCTTCTGGCCGAGCTGGACGATCGCCGCGCCGATCGACATGTCGCCGTGCGGGTGGTAGTTCATCGTGTGGCCGACGATGCCCGCGACCTTGTTGTAGCGGCCGTCGTCGATCTCGAACAACGCGTGCAGGATGCGGCGCTGCACCGGTTTGAGTCCGTCATCGAGGTGCGGCACGGCCCGCTCGAGGATCACGTAGCTTGCGTAATCGAGAAAGTAGTCCGAATACATGTCGCCGAGCGAGGCGTGTGGTTCGGGCCGGTCGGTCATGGGCGGGGCGATCGTTAGCGACGGGGGCGGCACCGTGCAAGCGCGGTCGTCGCGCGTGCGGCATGCGCCGTCGTTTGGGAAAAGAAAAACCCCGGCCGGATGAATCCGGGCCGGGGTTGAATTCGCGAGATCGGCAGTGCGGATTATTCTTTCTCAAGGCTGTCGGCCTCCATCGGGCCGTCGGCGTTGCCGCCCTCGGCTGCCGGGCCTTTGTCTTTCCCGCCTTTGCGGTCTCCGCCGCGTTTGCCACCCGGGCGACCTTCGCCGCGTCCTTCCGAGCGCGGTGGTCTTGGCATGGCGGCACGTTCCTCCTCGGAGAGTTTGCCATCGCCGTCCTTGTCGAACTTCTTCATCATTTCGGCGCGCTGGCCTTCGCGCAGTTTGGCGCGTTCGTCCTCGGAGAGCTTGCCGTCACCATCGGTGTCGTATTTCGCGAGCATGTCCTTGCGGCGCTGTTCCATCTCCTGCTTGCGCGACTCGCGCATTTTGGCGCGTTCGTCCTCGGAGAGCGTCCCGTCGCCATCGGCGTCGTACTTGGCGATGGTCTCCTTGCGATTGGCTTCCGCGCGTTCGCGGAGCGCGTCGCGCATCGACTGGCGTTCTTCTTCCGAGAGTTCGCCGTTGCCATCCTTGTCGAATTCCTTGACGAGTTCCGGTGGTGGTCCGCCACGGGGTGGAGCGGGTGGCGGCGGGGTGGATTCGGCGCGGGTGGCGACGGTGCCTGCGAAGAGCAGGGCGAGCAGGGAGGATTGGATCTTCATGGGGGTCGGGGTTGGTGGCGGATGCGAAAACAAGGCATCCAAGGAATGAAACACCGCCGGAGGCCGGAGGTTTCTGTAAAATCGGCGGATGACGGATTGAATTGCCAGGCGGCCCCGGGCGGTTTTGGATGAGCCCGCCCATGGAGGGGATGTCGAAGCCAGCTGCGGTGTCTGCGAAGTCCGTTTTCCTGCGGCGTTCGGGTAGCACGCTCGTCCTCTGGTCGGTGGTGGCGGCGGTGTTTTTCAGCCACCGGGCATGGGCGTTCGGCGGCTTGCTGACCGTGCTTACGGTCTTGGCCACCATCGAATTGTTCTGCATGATGCGGCAGGCCGGGATGATGGTTCCGGCGGGATTTGCGGTGGCGCTTGCGACCGCGTACTCGTTGATCCTCAACACCGCGCTCATTCGTCAGGGAGTGGTCCCGTCCTGGCTGGATCCCGCGTTCTTTACGATCGCGGTGATCGGCGCGTTCGCGTTGCAGTTGCGTCGGCCGGTCGAGGGGATCGCCACTCTGCAGCCGGTGGCGTGCACGGTGATGGCGATGGTCTATCTGCCCTTTCTCTGCGGGTTTCTTTCGCGCATCGTCATGGGGTCGGACACGGATGTGGGCGGGCTGGTTTCCCGCGAGGGGGCCTGTCTGTTGTTGTGGGTGGTGGCGGTGACCAAATTCACCGACATGGGTGCCTATCTCACCGGGTCGTGGATCGGCCGTCACAAGATGATTCCGCACATCAGTCCGGCGAAGACGTGGGAGGGATTTTTCGGTGCGCTGGCATTCGCATTGCTGGCCGGTTGCGGGCTGCGCGCGCTGTTGCCGGGTCCGCTCGCCTGCTTCGGTGGCTACGGGCATGTGGTGGTCCTGTCGTTGTTGCTGGCCGTGTTGGCTGTGCTGGGTGATCTGGCGGAGAGCTTGATCAAGCGCGCGCTCGGCGCGAAGGACTCCGGGCGGATCCTGCCCGGCATTGGTGGATCGCTCGACCTGTTGGACAGCCTGTGTTTCACCGCGCCGGTCGCGTGCTTTTATCTCCAGTGGATGCGCAACATCGCCCCATGAGTGACTCCGCGAAACGCCGGGTGGTGGTGCTGGGGTCCACCGGATCGATCGGCACTTCCACGCTCGAGGTGGCGGCGCGACTGCCGGGGCAAATCGAGATCGTCGCGCTGGCGGCCAATGGCAGTGTGGCAAGGCTGGCCGAACAGGTGCGCGCCACCGGCGTGCGCGATGTCGCGATCTGTGACGCGTCGAAAGAGGCCGAGCTGCGCGCGCTGTTGCCCGAAGGAACGCGGATTCACAGCGGGCCGGAAGGCTTGCTCGAAGTGGCGACGCTGGCCGGGGCGGACATCGTGCTGGTGGCGATTGTCGGTACGGCAGGGCTGCATCCCGCGCTGGCTGCCATCGAGGCCGGCAAGGATCTTGCGGTGGCGTCCAAGGAGATTCTGGTGATGGCCGGCGAAGTGGTGACCAGCGCGGCGCGTCGGCGCGGCGTTCGGATCCTGCCGGTGGACAGCGAACACAACGCGATCTTCCAGTGTCTCGACGGGCGGGGGAATGCCGACGAGGTTGCCCGGTTGATTCTCACCGCATCGGGCGGGCCGTTCCGGATGTGGTCGGCGGAGCGCTTGGAGCGGGTGACACCGGAGGAAGCCCTGTGTCATCCGACGTGGCAGATGGGTCCGAAGGTGACGATCGATTCGGCCACCTTGTTCAACAAGGGACTGGAGATGATCGAAGCGCGCTGGTTGTTCGACATCGGCATGGACCGCATCGACGTGGTTGTGCATCCGCAAAGCATCGTTCATTCGATGGTCGAATTTGTCGACGGCTCGGTGCTTGCCCAGCTCAGCCGGCCCGACATGGCATTCCCGATCCAATATGCACTCACTTGGCCGAGGCGCTGCCGGGGCGGGCTTTTGCCGCTCGATTTCGCGGCGATGGGTGCGTTGGAGTTTGAAGCACCGTGTCACGACGTGTTTCCCGCGTTGGGTCTCGCGCGCCGCGCGGGCAATGCCGGCGGGACGATGCCCGCGGTGTTCAACGCGGCCAACGAGGTGGCGGTTGATGCGTTCCGAGCGGGAGGGATTCCGTTTCCCGGGATTTGGCGATGCGTCCGCGCGGTGATGGACCTGCACGACGTCCGTCCGTCGTCGTCGCTGGATGCGGTGGTGGGAGCCGACGCATGGGCCAGATCGGCGGCGGAGGCGTGGGTCGCGAATCATCGTATCGGCTGATCCTCCCGGATTTCCTGTTGGCATCGACGCGTGGCGGCTCCATGGTTTGCGGCGTGGGCATGACCGCATTTCAGAAGCTTGCGACAGCTGCGTTGGTCTCCGTGTTGTTGCTGATGTGTATGGGTGCGGTGGTCCGCGTCACGGGATCTGGGATGGGTTGTCCCGACTGGCCGCTCTGCTGGGGCAGGATGATTCCGCCGGTGTCGGCGGATGAAGTCGATTTCACCGCGCTGCCGATCGAGAAATTCCAGCGCAAGGCCGAGCGGATGGGCAGGGATCCGGCGGGCATTACTCCGGAAAGCCTGCGCCGCGAATTCAATCCTCGTCATGTGTGGACCGAGTTCATCAACCGGCTCTGCAGTCTGCCGGTCGGCTTGTTCACGCTGGCGACTTTTGTCGCGGCGTTCGGTCAGCGCGCGAAGCGCCCGTTGGTGTTCTGGCTCGCCTTTGCCTCTCTGGTGATTGTGCTGGTGAACGCATGGATGGGCGCACGCGTCGTGTACAGCGGGCTGAAGCCCGGCGTGCTCACGGCGCATCTCGCACTGGCGATGTTGCTTACCGGCACCTTGTCGTACTGTGCGTGGCGCGGGACGGATCATCCGTGGCGGGTGGATGCGGACGCGTCCACCTCGCGTCGCTTGAGATTGGCTGTTGGCTTGCTGTGGCTGGTCATCGTGGCCGAGGGGATTGCCGGGGCCCAGGTGCGCGAACTCACCGATCATCTGGCGAAATTTCACGACAACGCCCCGCGCGAGACCTGGGTTTCCGAACTCGAACAATCCGGGGTTTACTTGTTTCACCGGAGTTTTTCCTGGTTGGTGTTGGGGGTGACGATATGGGCGTGGCGGCTTGCAAGATCCTGCCGCGACGGCGCGGGCCGTGTTGCCAACGGCGTGCTGGCGATCGTACTCGCGCAGATGGTGCTCGGCGTGGTGATGGCGCAGATCCACATTTACTCGTGGGTGCAGGTCGTCCACGTCGGCCTGGCGGCCGTGTTGATCACCTTGGTCTGGTTGTGGTGGTTTGGTGTCAGCCGTCCTCCCTGCGGTAAAGCGCGTGGCTGACGATGTACGCGGCGACTACCGGATCGAGCCATGGATGATCTTGCGCTCCTTCGGCGATGGCGCGGCGGATTTCGGTGGCCGATGCCGGATGCGTGCAGTCGAGCGGGTGCATCGCGAAGCCGGCGCGTGGTTCGGGCGGTACGCCGCGCGCGACGACGATGAACTCGACGCAGGCGGCGAGCCGTTCGGGCTCGGCCCAGCGGTGCAGTGCGGTCCATTGGTCGCCGCCCATGATCCAGAACAACGATGCTTCCGGCATCGAGCGATGCAGCACATCGGCGGTGCGCCACGAATACGACGGCTCGTCCATGTGCGATTCGATGTCGTCGGCGACGGCCCACGGCAGGTTTGCCAGCGCGAGCTCCAGCATCTTCATCCGGTGGGCGAACGCGGCGGGCTTGCCGTCCGGCTTGTGAGGCGACACGCGGCAGGGGATGAAGCGCACTTGGTCGAGCTGCATCGTCTCGCGGGCCATTCGGGCGATGTGGAGATGCCCGAGATGCACCGGATCAAACGTCCCGCCGAACAGGCCGATGCGCGGGGGCGCCTGCCCCGCTTGATGAGCGTGATGGTTCATGCGGATCCGCGCGGTTCGGGTGTGAGGACACCGTGGGAGACGAGAAAGCGGTCGGCCGCGGCGATGGTGAGCTCGAAATTGCGGTGGCTCATGTTGAAGTTGAAAAACGCGTGATCCTCTTTTTCGAAATCGGCGAGTTCGATCCGGTTGCCGCGGAAGCGGAGTTTGCGGACGAAGCGTTCGACGGCGCTGTATGGGGCGATCCGGTCGTGCGTGCCGTGAAACAGGATCATCGGCGGTAGTTTCCGGCGGACTCGTTTCATCGGACTCATGCGTTTTGCGGTGCGTGCGTCGGGAAAGTGGCGGTGCAGCTCGCGGTTCGTCCCGGTGTCGACGATCGCACTGAAGAGGACGACCGCGCGTGGAGAAGGGGTTGTGCCGGATTCGGACATCACCGTGTGAAGCGCGAGGAACGCGCCGCCTCCCGCGCCGCCGACCGCGATGCGTGCCGGATCGATGTCGAAGGTGTCGGCGTGATCGGTCATCCATTCGATGACCTCGCATGCGTCGTCCGCGGCTTCGGGAGCGCCGGTGGCGTGGCGTGACGAGACGCGGGTTTCGGCGACGACCGCAACCGCGCCCCGGTTGGCGAAATGGAGGCCGTGAGGCACGAATTGCGCCGGTGCAGAGACGTCCCAGAGTCCGCCATGGAAGAACACAACCAGCGGATGGGGCGGGGTGGTGCCATTCGGCGGATGGAACACGTGCAGGTGCAGATCGCCCTCCGAGCGCTCGCTGTAGATGTAGGTGGCCGCCTCCTTGAGGAGTTCCCGGTCACGTTCCGCGCCGATGGCGGCCACCTTGTTCAGAATACTGCTCATGCCTTGATGCCCGGGTCTGCCATCCCCGGCAGATTTGTTTGTTGTGAAACGCGGCCGATTGTCCAATCGTTTCGGCGATGAGATGGCTTCTCTTTCCCTGGCTGCTGGTGTGGTTTCCGTTCACGGCCTCCGCCGACGTGTTTCGCGACGAGCTGGAATCGGTCTACCGCCAGTGGCGTGATGCGGTGGTCCGCAAGGATGCCGCGACTTGGCAACGGGCGACCGCACCGCACCGTCGCATGGAAGTGCGCAACCGGATTGTGTCCGAAAAGTGTGCGTTTCCAGCGGCGGTGTTCGATCTGCCCGCGCCGCCTCCGACGATTGACGGTTTGCGCTTTCTCGAATCGAAGCAGAATGGGCCGACTGCGAAAGCGTCGTATTTCGGCAAAGTGGATTTCGGTGTCGGAGGAAAGCCCACGGACAACCTGCTGGTATTGTCGTTTGTTCGGGGCAGATCCGGCTGGCTTTATGATCGCGCGGATTTTGTGAGCCTCGCAGCGTTGCCCGATGTGCGCAAGGAGCTGGCCGCCGGGGATCTGCGTTATCTCGCGGAGACGCCCGAGGCGAAACCGGATGGCGTGGTGCCGCCGACCCCGATCGAGGCACCGGCGGCCAAAACCATTGCCAAGGTCTATGCTTTCTGTCCGGGACGAGAGGTGCGCGTGCAGGTCAACAAGATCAGTCGGCACCGCTTTGCCAACGCACAGGAATCGGAAGTGGTGATCGGTGGCGCAGTGGATGGCGTCAACGAAGTGCAGTACACGGCGCGCAGGCTTGAAGGCTCGACCGGCAAGGAGGCCCTCGCCATCCGCGTTTACTTGATGTCGGAAATTGCGGGAGTGAAGCCGGTGAAAGTGTACGAATACCAGGTCGCCGAGGGAGGTGCGGTCCAGCCGTCCGGCACGGGCTCGTTCACAGTCGATGCGGCGACCGCCGCGAAGCTGCAGGGCCGCTGATCCACCACCGCGACGTCTGTGTTCAGCGGGTCCGCCGCATTTCCGGCTCAACCCGCCAACGCACGCATCAACTCATCCACGCCCGGCACGTCTTCGTAGCCGATGCCCGGCAGCGACGGCAGGTCGACTTTACCGTCCCCCAGCGTCATGCCGCGCGCGTACTTGCCGTAAGGATCGAAGACGTGCGGGTAAGACTCCATGCCGTAGAGTTGGAGGCCCGCGGCGATGTGCATGCCGAAGAGGTGTCCGCCGTGAGGGATGAGGCGGCGCGTCGACCAACCGTAGCCGCGCAGCATCTCGATGATGCCGAGGTATTCCGCTAGGCCGTAGGACAACACCGGATCGACCTGAAGAAAATCGCGCTGAGGATCGAATCCGGCGTGTCTGGCGAAGTTGCGGGTATCGACGCAGGAAAACAAATTCTCGCCGGTGGCGAGCGGAGTGACGGCCGACGCCGCGAGTTCCGCATGCGCCTCGAAGTCGAGTGGTTCCACCGGTTCCTCGTACCATTTTAATCCGTAGGGTTGGATCGCTTGCTGGAACTTGATGGCGGTGGCGAGGTCGAAGCCGCCGTTCGCATCCACGGCGAGTCGCGATCCGTCGCCGAGCACGTCGATCGCGGCCTCGATGCGCCGCAGATCCTCGTCCATCGGCGCGCCCCCCACCTTGATCTTGCAACTGGTGAAGCCGAGATCGAGGTAGCCCCTGAGTTCGTCCTGCAGCGCTTCCAAACCTTTGCCGGGATGATAGTACCCGCCCGCGGCGTAGGTGTTGACGAGCGGGTCGGCGGCACCCCCGTTGTAGCGATCGGCGAGCAACCGCCATAGCGGCTTGTCCTCGATCTTCGCGACGATGTCCCAGAAGGCCATGTCGAGCGTGCCGGCCGCGACGCTGCGCTCGCCGTGACCGCCGGGCTTCTCGTTGGTCATCATCACCGCGAGGCATTTGAACGGATCGAGATTCGCTCCGTCCGCATCGGCGAGGGCACCGGGTGCCGCGCCGAGCAATCGCGGGGCGAATCGCTCGCGGATGATGCCGCCCTGGGCGTAGCGACCGTTGGAATTGAAGCCGTAACCCGTCACCGGCCTGCCGTCGCGGATCACGTCCGTGACAACTGCGACCACTGACACGGTCATCGTGGAAAAGTCGATGACCGCGTTGCGCATGGATGACGCGAGTGGCAGGGTGCGTTCGTGGATGGCGGTGATGTTCATGACGGTGAACGACGGTAGACCACCTTGAGGCGGGTGAGGAAATCGCGCATGGTGCGGCCGGACTCGGGGATGCCGCGGCCGGAGTCCTTCCAGCCGCACACCGGCAGGTCGGGTGTGCGGTGCCAGGTCTCGAGGTTGATGTGGCAGACGCCCGCCTCCACCTCGTCCATGAACCGCTCCGCAAGCCTGGAGTCGCGCGTGTAGATCGAGAATGACAACCCGTAGCGGCTGTCGTTGACGATGCGCAGCGCTTCGTCCGCATCGCGGCAGCGCATCACGGCGATGATCGGTGCGAACAACTCCTCGTGAGCGCAGTCCATCTGTGGAGTGACCTCGTGCAGGATCACCGGCGGATGATGCAGTCCGGTGGATGCAGACCACCCATCGTCGGCGACCATCGCCACGGCACCTTGGCCGACCGCATTGGCGACGATCGCGCGGGTGCGATCGAGTTGCTGCGGAGTGGTCAGCGATCCCATGGTGGCGCGGGAATCATCCGGATCACGACCAGGCCCGGCACAGCGACGGATGGCCGCGACGCGATCGCGAAGCTTGTGAAGAAACGCATCATACACTTCCTCGTGCACCAACAGGCGGCTCAATCCGGTGCACCATTGGCCGCACACTGCGAATCCGCTCGACGCGGCTGCCGCGGCGGCGGCATCGAGATCGGCATCCCGCCAGACGACCATCGCATTGCAGCCGCCCATCTCCGCCTGATATCGGACATCGCGGCTGCCGAGGCGAGCGGCGATGCGCTGGCCGACCCCGGTCGATCCGGTGAATGAGATCGCGCGCAGCGTCGGGTGGTCGACCAGCGCGTCGATCGCGTCACCGGCATTTGCGGGCACCAGGTTGAGCACGCCGTCGGGCAGTCCCGCGTCGCGGGCGAGTTGCATGAAGGCGGCTGCGGTGGCGATTCCCTGGGGCGAAGGCTTGAGCACGGCGGTGTTGCCGCAGAGCAATGCGGGGATCGCCTTGCGCACCACGGTGGTGAGCGGGAAGTTCCATGGCGTGATGAGCAGCACCACGCCGAGCGGTTCGTGGCGGAGTTCGGCGTCGCCCGAGGATTCGACCAGTCCCTGTTCGAGGAAAGCCGCCTGAAAGTGCGCTTCGCCGAGCGATGATGCGACCTCGCGGCGCGCTTCGGCGGGTGTTTTGCCATTTTCCCGATGAATGATGTCGGCGATGTGACTCGATTGTTGGTCGATGCTGCAGATGAGCCGTGAGATGATCTGGTGGCGGTCCGCCGCAGGGGTGCGACGCCAAGATGGAAACGCCGCGTCGGCCGCGTCCATCGCAGCCGTAGCTTGCGCGGCATCGGCCCAGGCGACGTCGGCGACTTTCATCGACGGGTCGGCCGGGCTGAAGCATGGCGAGGCGCGGAGCACCGGCAACCACTCACCGCGAATGTGACTGCTGACCTGCATGGCAATACGTGGCATCAGCCGACGGTGAGTTCTTCCGGATGTGATTGGATCACAGTGGCGCGGAAGGGTTCGATGGTCTGCATGACCTCGTGCATCGCCGCGTCATCCGCGGTGGCGAGCGGCGGCGCGCAGTGCGGCGCGCAGATACCGAATCCGGCGAGCATCGCCTTGAGCAATGCGAACGCCTCGGCGAGCGGCCGGTCCTTTTGATAGATGTCGGTGATCCGGTCGGTGATTTGTTGCCATCGGGCCGCTTCCTCCGCGCGGCCCGCCGCTGCAGCATTGTACAGCGTGCGGTACGCGGCGGGCACCAGATTAGCGCTGCTGGGCACGATGCCGTCGATGCCGGCGGCGACCGCGTCCGCCGAGCGCGCCGCCCATCCGAGCAGGACGGAAAACCGCTCGTGTGACCGGGCGATGGTGATGAGACGCTCGAGTCGCGATTCATCGCGCTCGCTATCCTTGATGCCGCAGATATTGGGGTGCGACGCGAGCCGCTCGATGGCGTCGATTGGAAGCGACAGTCCCGTCGTTTGCGGGATGTTGTAGAGCAGCAACGGCAATGGTGACCCGTCGGCCAAGCGCAGGAACCACTCCTCCATTGCGGCTTCGCCGATCCGGTAGTACGACGGCAGATGGGCGACGGCGAAATCAGCCCCCAATGATTGCCACTGCCGCGCGTGGGCGAGGCAGTCATTCAGCGCGTTGCCCGAGATGCCGGCGTGGATCTGGCAGCGACCGGACGAAGCCTCCGTCGCCGCAGCGACGATCCGCGCGCGCTGTATGGCGTCGAGAGAGGCGCACTCGCCGGTGGTGCCGAGCACGAAGGCATGCACGCCGGAGCGCGCGAACGAACTGATCAACGTCCTGACCGCCGCGGCATCCGCCTCGAACCGCGCATCGAGCGGGCTCACCATCGGCACGATCACCCCATGGCATGGTTTTCCTGTCCCATTCATGATTCTCACCGGTTTCGACGTCGCAGCCATCCCTGCAGCGTCCATTCGTCGCGCACGGGGGCATCGGCAGGCATCATGATGCTGGCGAGCCAGCCGACGACCAGCACGATCACGTGGCCGCAGACGCCGATCATGACGCCCGCCCAGGGAAAGTTCCACTCGCCGAGATCGAACATCCGGTTTTTGCCGCTGGTGAGGGTCGCCCATGCGGTGAACAGCAGGTTGACGATGATGCCCGCCCAGACGCCGTTGCGGTTGGCGCGTTTGCTCAGAAACGCGAGCAGGAAGATGCCGGCGAGTCCGCCGGAGACGATGGAGGAAACCGCGTAGTACAGCGTGAGCACGCGCTCGCTCTTCCAGGCGATCAGCGCGCCGATGCCAACGGCGAGCAGACCGCAGACGCCGACGATGATCTTGCCAACGATCAAGCGACGGCGGTCGGACGCGTCGGGGCGGAGTTTGCGGTAGTAGTCTTCGACGCCTACCGCCGACAGGCAGTTGAGGTCGGACGACAAGGTCGACATCCCCGCAGCGAAGACCGCGGCGATGATCAGTCCCGCGATTCCCTCCGGAATGTGGGTGATCAGGAAATGCGGGAACACCTTGTCGGCCATCACCTTGCCCGCCTTGTCGGTGAGCGCCGCCGGGAGCGCCTCGCCGGAAAGCTGGTAGTAGCTCCACAGCAGCGTGCCGATGAGCATGAAGAGGGTCCAAACCGGCACGCACAGCAGCGCGCCGAATGCCACGCCCTTGATCGCCTCGCGGTCGGATTTCGCGACCAGATAGCGCTGCACGATGGTCTGGTCGGCCGCATACTTCTGCAGGTACCACAGCATGCCGTAGAGGCTCATCACCCAGATGCTGGTGCGGTCGGCGAGGTCGAACGCGCCATTGCCGAGGCTGAATTTCCCTTGATCCCGCGCGAGTTCGACGCCCTTGCCGATGCCGCCGGGCATCAGGTAAACGAGAAATCCGAGCACCACCGCCACGCCGATCCACATGACGATTCCCTGGACGACGTCGGTCCAGATCACCGCCTCGAGTCCGCCGAAGAGCGTGTAGGCGACCGTGACGATGCCGACGACCAGCAGCACGGTGTAGAGGTTCCATCCGGTCATGCTGTGGGCGATGAGCGAGAGCAGGTAGAGGACAAAGCCCATTTTGGAGAAATGGCCCGCGGTGAATGCGAGCGCGCTGTAGGCCCGTGCGCCGTATCCGAAGCGGTGGCCGAAATACTCGTACGCGCTCATGCCCACCGATTGGCGGAAGAACGGGATGATCACCGCGCCGACGACCGCGAGCACGGCGACGACCATGAAGCCGGGAACGAGTTCGCTCCAGTTGCCCGCGTAGGCCGACCCCGGGTAAGCGATGAAGGTGATGCTGCTGATGAGCGTGGCGAAGGTCGAGATGCCCATCGCCCACGCCGGGATCGAACGGCCCGCGACGAAGTACGTCTCGGTGGATGTCTGACGCCTGGCAAAGCGGACGCCGATCCATGCAACGCCGAGAAAGTACACGGCGAGCACCACGAGATCGAGCGAGCGGAGCGTGTTCATCGCGGACGGTGAGTGGGGGCAGGGAGAGCCGCTTGACCGCGATCATTCCCGAAAAACCCGATTCATCAAGCAAAAATCAGGGCTGTCATAGAAAAGCCCAGCATTGTCTTTGCGTTGTCGCTTCCGTCAGTCCATGGGTCGATCCGCATCGACCGGCACGTGCGGCTCGAAAGTCATCGCTCGTTCGTGTTCGCGGGCTTTCGCGGCCTTGCGTGCGGCGAGATAAAGCTGTTCCTGCGCACGGAAGCCGCGCTGGCCTTTCGCGCGGCTCACGCGCTGCGAACTGCCGTCGGGCTGCAGTTGCCACGCCTGCGTGTTGTCCAGGAAAAACGAGTCGAGCATGCGGATGAGCCGGCGTTTGAGCGGAGCGTCTTCGATGGGGATCATCAGTTCGACGCGTTTCTCGAGGTTGCGGGTCATCCAGTCGGCCGAGGCGATGTACACTTCGGAGTCCCCGTCGTGATGGAAGTGGAAAACGCGCGCGTGTTCGAGGAAACGGTCGATGATCGAGACGACCTCGATGTTTTTCGAGTGTTTCGGGTCGCCGGGCTTGAGGCAGCAGATCCCGCGGACGTTGAGGCGGATTTGCACGCCCGCCCGCGACGCCTCGTACAGCGCGGCAATGAGTTCCGGATCCTGCAGTGAGTTCATTTTCGCGGTGATGCGCGCGGGCAGGCCCTGTCTGGCGCGGTCGGCTTCGCCGGTGACGAGTTCGAGCAGTCTCGGTTTCATCGCGCTGGGCGCGGGGACGAGCCGTTGGAAGCGCAGCAGCTTCGACCTGCCCGAGACGGCGTTGAAGAACAACGACGCATCGTTGCCGAACTCGGGTTTGCAAGTGAAGTACGAGACGTCGGTGTAGAGGCGGGCGGTCGATTCGTTGTAGTTGCCGGTGCCGAGATGGAGGTAGCGCCGCAGGTGGCCTGCCTCGCGGCGGACGATCATGAGGATCTTGGCGTGGGTCTTGAGTCTCTTGACGCCGTAAACGATTTGCGCTCCGGCGCGGCGGAGATCGTCGGCGCGGTCGAGGTTGCGGGCTTCGTCGAAGCGGGCCTTGAGTTCGACGAGAGCGGTGACGTTCTTGCCGTTTTCCGCGGCGCGGATCAGCGCGTCGATGACGCGCGATTTCCGCGCGGTGCGGTAGAGCACTTGCTTGATCGCGACGACGTCCGGGTCGTCGGCCGCTTCATCGAGCAGGCGCAGCAGCGGGTCGAACGACTCGTAGGGGTGGAGCAGCAGCAGGTCGCCGGAGGCGATGCGGTCGAACAGGCTTTCGCCCGGCGCGAGCGACGGCGGTTCCTGCGGCGGCCAGTCGGCATGGCGCAGGTGGTCGTGATCCGGCAGCGAGGCGAGTTCCGCCAGCGACGCCAGTCCGGGCGGTCCGTCGATCCGGTAGATCTCCTTGGGGCCCGCGCTGGTGACGCGCTGGATCATCGCGGCGAGATCGCGTGGTGCCCCGGAAGCCAGCTCGAGTCGCACGGTTTCGGCGAACCTGCGGGCGTTGAGCACTTCCTCCATTTCGTCGGCGAGGTCGGTCGCATCGTCCTCTTGCACGGCAATGTCGCTGTTGCGGGTGACGCGGAAGACGGTGGTGGCCTCCACGGTTTCCCCGGGAAACAACGAGGCGGCATGTGCGGCGACCAGATCCTCGGCAAGCAGGAATGCCTGACCGTGGTCGGTGGACACCGCAATCCGTCGCGGCACGGTCTCGGGGATGGGGATGAGCACGTGGCGCGTCGCTCCGTTGGCGGGATCGGCGAGGCGGCAGGCGACGATGGGCTGCAGTGCCGGCACGCCGGGAGTCTCGCCGGAGTCGTCGACGGCGAGCGGGGTGAGCAGGGGAAAGATCTGCTCTTGGAACGTCGCGGCCGTTTGCGCCGCGCGGGCGTCGTCGAGCTGGTCGTGGGTGAGCAAGAGGATACCTTGATTGCGCAGCGCCGGCACCAGCGTCTCGTTGAGCAGGCGGTACTGCTCCCCGAGCATCAGCAGGATGCGGTCGCGCAGCAACACGAGGTTGCGCGATGGAGTGAGTCCGGACGGATCGTTCTGCTTGATGCCGCTGTTCTGCAGGATCCGCAATCCGCCGATGCGTACTTGGAAAAACTCGTCGAGGTTGGACGCGCTGATCGCGAGGAAACGCACGCGTTCGAGCAGCGGCAGATCCTCGCGCCGGGCTTCCGCGAGGACGCGTTGGTTGAATTCCACCCAGGACAACTCGCGGTTGAGATAGGGCGGATTCATGGGTTTTCTGATGATGATGTCAGAGCGCTCCGAAGCGGCGGTGCCGCTGTTGGTACTCCCTGACGGCCTCGATGAAATCATTTCGCCGGAAGTCCGGCCAGTTTTTCCGGACGATCACGATTTCCGCATAGCTGATCTGCCACAACAGGAAATTGGAGATCCGCATTTCGCCGGAGGTGCGGATGAGCAGGTCGGGGTCGGGTAGCCCCGCGGTCTGCAGGCGCGACTCGAACAGCCGGCAGTCGATGTCGTCCGGGGTGATGCGGCCGGCCGCTGCATCGGCGGCCAGCGAGCGGGCGGCGCCGACGATTTCCTCGCGCGCGCCGTAGGACAGCGCCAGAACGAGGGTGAGCGCCGCGTGACCGGCGGTCTCGGCAGTGATGCGCTCGATGAGCGCGCGCGTTTTATCCGGCAGCAGGTCGGTGCGGCCGATCGTTTGCAGCCGGATGCCGCGTTTCTTCATGTCGGCCCCCTTCTCGATCAGGAAGCGGTCGAGCAATCCCATGAGTGCCTCGACTTCCGCCGGCGGGCGGTTCCAATTCTCGGATGAGAACGCGTAGAGGGTGAGGTAGCGGATGCCGAGCTCGATGCAGGTGTCGGCCACCTCGCGCACCGACTCGGCACCCGCGCGGTGTCCATCTCGACGTGGGAGCCCGCGCTCCTTGGCCCAGCGGCCGTTGCCGTCCATGATGATGGCGACGTGCCAGGGGATCTCGGGGTGCTCGGCTGACATCGGGAGGAAATCGTGCGGGGATGATGAGCGGCGTGTGGATCAGGCGACCGGCAGGGTTTGTGCGCGATCGGGGCCGACGCCGACAAACGCGATCGGTGCGCCGCACAGTTCGCCGAGGCGTGTCAGGTAGAGCTTCGCCGCATCGGGCAGTTGCGGATAGGCGGTGCATCCGGTGGTGTCACAATTCCATCCGGGCAGTTCCTCGTACACCGGTTTCGCGCGGTCCCAGGCAGTGCGGTCGGCAGGCGGCAGCGTGTGGACGATGCCGTCGATCTCGTAGCCGGTGCAGATGCGCAGCGTGTCGTAGGCATCGAGGCCGTCGACATTGGTCACCGCGAGGCCGGTGACGCCATTGACCATGCACGCGAAGCGCAGCAGCACGGTGTCGAGCCAGCCGCATCCGCGCGGCCGGCCGGTGGTCGCACCAAACTCACGGCCGAGTCCGTGGAGGTAATCCGAGAGCCCTTCGTCGCCGGTCGGGAACGGACCGGAACCGACGCGCGTGGTGTACGCCTTGCAGACCCCGATCACCGAATCGATCGCGGTGGGTGGGAGGCCGCTGCCGGTGCAGGATCCGCCGGCGGTCGTGTTGGACGAGGTGACGAACGGATAGGTGCCGAAGTCGATGTCGAGCAAGGTGCCCTGCGCGCCTTCAAAGAGCAGGTTGCGACCGGTCTTCCACGCGTCGTGCACCACCGGGATCGTGTTGCAAACGTGCGGCCTAAGGCGCTCGAACGCGGTGAAGACCGAGGCGATGACCTCGTCGGCATCGAATTGCGCGAGCTGGTGCCGCGCCAACAGCGGGTTGGCTTCATTGACCCGTCTGCGGATCTGCGCTTCGCAAAACGCGCGGTCGGTAAGGTCGGCCAAGCGCAGTCCGCAGCGGTTGATCTTGTCGGCGTAGGCCGGGCCGATGCCGCGTTTGGTCGTGCCGATCCTGCGGTCGCCGAGCGCGGCCTCGCGCGCCGCGTCGAGTTCCTTGTGAAGCGGGAGCACCACGTGGGCGCGGTCGGAGATCAGCAGGTTTTCCGGCGTCACCGCGACGCCCTGTGATTCGATGCGTGTGATCTCATCGACGAGTCCCGCGGGATCGACGACCACGCCATTGCCGATGACGTTGAGCTTGCCCGGCCAGAGGATGCCCGACGGCAGCAAGTGCAGCACATATTTGACGCCGTTGGCGATCACGGTGTGGCCGGCGTTGTTGCCGCCTTGGCCGCGGATCACGACGTCGGCGGACTCGGTGAGGTAGTCGACGATCTTGCCTTTGCCTTCGTCGCCCCACTGGAGGCCGGTGATGATGGTGTTCATGAAGGATGAAACGGATGGATGCGCCGGATGGCGTAGACGGGTCGGTCTTGCCGGACGGGACCGGAGGCTCAAGCGCGCGATTTCACCTGGTCGATCATGTCGGCGAACTCGGCGAAGAAATACGAGGCGTCGTTCGGTCCTGGAGCGGCCTCCGGGTGGTATTGCACCGAAAAGACCGGGTGCCGGCGATGGCGCATGCCCTCGACCGTGCCGTCGTTGAGGTTCACATGGGTGACTTCGATTTCCGGCGGCAGCGAATCGGGATCGACGGCAAACCCGTGGTTTTGCGAGGTGATCGAGACCTTGCCCGTGCGCAGGTCCTTGACCGGTTGGTTGCCGCCGCGATGGCCGAACTTGAGCTTGAAGGTGCGGCCGCCGAAGGCGTGACCGAGGAGTTGGTTGCCGAGGCAGATGCCGAAGATCGGTACCCGGCCGATGAGCGTACGGAGCTCGTTGTGAATGTAGCCGAGTGCCGCCGGATCACCCGGTCCGTTGGACAGGAAGACTCCGTCGGGACTGCGAGCGAGCACATCGGCGGCGCTGGTGGTCGATGGCACGACCTCGACCTCGAAGCCGGCCTGGCGCAGCCGCCGGAGAATGTTGTATTTGATACCGAAATCGTAGGCGACGATGCGGTGGCGCGCGGGAGGGAGGTCCGCATAAGGACCAGGTTGCCCGGTGCTCGTGTTGGCAAGCCGCCATTCCCGCGATTCACCGCTCCAGACGAAGGGTTCGGCGGTGGAGACTTCCTTCACGTAGTCCATGCCGGCCATCGACGGTGCGGCTTTGGCGGCGGCGACGGCTGCGTCCGCGTCGAGTTCGCTGGTGACGCAGGCGCGCATCGCGCCGAGCGAGCGCAGGTGCTTGGTGAGCGCGCGCGTGTCGATGCCTTCGATGCCGGGGATGCCGTGCGATGCGAGGTAGTCCTCGAGGCTTTGCGACGCACGCCAGTTCGACGGCGCTTCGCAGAGTTCGCCGATGACGAACGCACGGATGTGGGGTCCGCCCGATTCGGTGTCCTCGGGGTTCACCCCGTAGTTGCCGATCTGCGGATAGGTCATCGCCACGATCTGCCCGCGGTAGGACGGATCGGTGATCACCTCCTGGTACCCGGTCATCGAGGTGTTGAAGCAGATCTCACCGGTAGCGGTGGTGTCCGATGCGAACGCGGTTCCATGAAAGCAGCGTCCGTCTTCGAGCGCGAGAATGGCGGGGCGGGGCACGACGCGCGAAGCTAGGGGTGCCCCGGTGGTGATGCAAGCACCGTCACTCGCGCAAGCGGCTGTCGATGACGACCGTCACCGGTCCGTCGTTGACGAGTGCCACCCGCATGTCCGCGCCGAAAACGCCGCGTTGCACGTCGATGCCGCTCTCGTCGGCGAGCATCCGGCAGAATTCCTCGTAAAGCGGCTCCGCCCGCTGCGGCAGCGCCGCGCGCAGGAATGACGGACGGTTTCCCTTGCGTGTCGAGGCGAACAGTGTAAACTGGCTGACTACCAGCATCCCGCCGCCCGCGCCCGCGGTGTCGAGATTGATCTTGCCCGAATCGTCGGCGAACAAACGCATGCGTGCGATCTTGCCGGCGAGCCACGCGGCGTCGGCGGCCTCATCCGATTCCTCGACGCCGAGCAGCACGAGCAGCCCGCGGTCGATACGCGACGTTTCGTTTCCCTCGATGACGACCGAGGCTTCAGCGACTCGTTGGACGACGGCGCGCATCGGGACGATTGATCAACGGCGCGGGATCATGCGAGGCGGTGATGCGGCTTTTCACGCGCCCAGTTCCATCGCCTTGCGCGCGCTGCCGAAGGCTGCGGCACCGTCGCCGCCGACGGCCCATTCGATGCGTGTCGTCGGATGGTGCGGCGGCAGCGGACAGCGTTGATACGGCGCCATCGCCCGACGGGCGAATCCCTTGCGCACTTCGTCGATGAACCAATCGCGGAACGTCGTTTCGGAAAGCCCGCCGCCGATCGCGATCAGCCCCGGGTCGAGGATGCTGGCGAGATCGCCCAGCCCCTGACCAAGCACATCGGCCTGCAGGCCGAAAATCCGCAGCGCGAGTTCGTCGCCGCGCTCGGCAAAATCGCGCAATTGGAACGCCTTCTCCTCGATCGGCGCATCCGAGACCGCGAGCGGGTGTGATGCGTGTTCCGGCAACGCCAACGCCTTGCCGAGCTGGCGCCGCAGCGCCATCAGCGACACCCAGGCCTCGAGACATCCCGCGCGTCCGCGGCCGTCCACCGGCAGTTCGCCGTCCTCGAATCGCGGCACCGAAAGGTCGCCGACCTCGAGTGCCAGCCCGTTGCTTCCCTCGTACAGCATGCCGCCCGGCAGCACGAGTCCGCCGCCCAGTCCGGTGCCCGGCGCGACGTAGAGCAGACCGCCGTCGTGATCGGTCCGGTGCATCCACTCGCCGATCGCCGCGGCGTTGCAGTCGTTGGTCATGAAGACCGGTCGCGAGATCTCATGGGCGAATTCACGGCGGATGTCCGTGCCGACCCAGTCGTCGGCGAGATTCGCTTTGGCCCAGACCACGCCGTTGGAGCACGGCGCGGGCACGTCGAGGCCGACCGCGGCAATCGAGTCGATGCTGATCCCCGCCTGCGACGCAAGCATCGTCATCGCCTCGCGCAGCTGACCGAAGGTCGTGCGGAATCCCTCCTTCACCCGGCTGCGGATATCGACCATGCCGCCGAGCGGCTGACCGTTTGCATCGACCAAGGTGCTCTTGATGGTCGATCCTCCGATGTCGAGTCCTGCGAAATAACGGCTCATGCTGATGGAACGGGGTGCCCCGGATTCCTGCCAGAGGCCGGGCAACTCCGCAAGCACACACGCGTCGGCACCACGAATCATGCGTAGTTGATATGCAAGGAAATGACATCGCAATCGGCCCGAGTCGACGAGCGCTGCGCCCAAAGTGTCCACGGGTCATTCACCCTGCATTCGCCGACTGCCGAGATTGACCTGCGGGCGGCTTTTCCAGACAGTGGCGTTTCGTATGGGTGTCTCTGAAGAAAAGCAGAAACCGGCCGCGGCGAATGTCGCGTTGCAGGCGGCGGCGACGGGCGACGATGTGACGCGCGCGCTGCCACACGCGGTGGGTCCGGAGAAAAGCGTGTTGTCGTCGATGCTGCAGGATCCGCAGGAGTATGTGTCCGCCGCGATTGAAGAGCGGTTGTCGGGCACGCACTTCCACCTGCCGGGCCACGGGTTGTTGTTCGACTTCCTCGTCGAGCTGTTCGAGGCCGGCAGCACGCTCGATCTGGTTTCCCTCACGCAGCGGTTGCTCGACCGCGGGTTGCTCGACCGCATCGGCGGCGCGGCGGCGCTCACCGACCTTTACACGTACGCGCCGAGTGCCGGGCATTTCCAGCATCACTTGCAGCTGGTGAAGGACAAGCACGTCCTGCGCTCGATCATCCGCCACTCCAACGAGGCGGTTGCCCAGGCCTATGACGCGCCCGATGAAGTCGCCGGATTGCTCGACAGCGTCGAGGCCGGGATCCTGTCGATCCGCAACGAGGCGGAAACCCGCAAGGCGGTGACGATCAAGGACACGGTCGACGAGGTCTACCAGCAGTTGGAAGGACTGCTCGCCGGCGAGCGCGGCGCGCTCGGGTTGTCCACCGGATACGAGGAGTTGGACCGCAAGACCAGCGGCATGAAGCCCGGCGAGATGTTCGTGATCGCCGCCCGTCCGTCGATGGGCAAGACCTCGCTGATGATGAACATCGTCGAGCATGTGTGCATCGACCAGCAGAAGCCGGCGATGGTTTTCTCCTGCGAGATGAGCGCGTTGCAGATCGTGCAACGTCTGGTGTTCTCCCGCGCCCGCTTCGCGATGAGCCAGCTCACGCGCGGCTACAAGCCGGTCAAGAGCGATTTGCAAAAGATCAAGCGATCCTGCATCGAGACCGCGTCGTCGAGGCTGTTCATCGACGACACTCCGGCGATCACCATCAACGAGTTGCGCGCCAAGGCGCGCCGGCGCAAGCGCGACGAGGACATCCGGTTTCTTGCGGTCGACTACCTGCAGTTGATGCGCTCGCGCACCCGGCAGGCGGAAAACTCCCGCGAGCGCGAGATCGCCGAGATTTCCGCGGGACTCAAGGGTCTGGCCAAGGAGCTCGGAATTCCGGTGCTGGTGCTGGCCCAGCTGAACCGTTCGCCGGAAGGGCGCACCGGCAAGTCGCTGGGAGTGCCGCGGATGTCGG
This sequence comes from Verrucomicrobiota bacterium, assembly GCA_016871685.1. Classification (GTDB taxonomy): domain Bacteria; phylum Verrucomicrobiota; class Verrucomicrobiia; order Verrucomicrobiales; family Akkermansiaceae; genus Luteolibacter. The sequence goes on along the minus strand of VHCM01000006.1, from coordinate 16,111 downwards.
ACCTGCGCGAATCCGGTGCGATCGAACAGGACGCCGACCTCGTCGGGTTGCTCTACCGCACCGCTTACTATGCCGAATCCGAGGAGGAGCGCGAGGCGGAGGCGGGCAAGGCCACGCTCCTGCTGGCGAAGAACCGGAACGGCGAGACCGGCGATGTGCCGCTCACCTTCATTTCGGAGTTGATGCGGTTTGAGTCGGGTCCGCCCGCCCGCGAGGCGGAAGTGGTCTGAATCGCCTACCTTCCATGCTCAACGCATTCCAGCGGCTGTCGTTGCCCGAGTCTTTGGTGGTGGACGAGGACACGTTGCGTGCGGCGTTTCGCGAAGCGGGTCGGGCGGGTCATCCCGACTCGGGTGGCGGCGACGCCGCGTTCGCGGAAATCCGCGAGGCGTTCGATCTGCTGTCGTCGCCGTCGCGTCGGCTCAAGCATTGGCTTGAGCTGCGCGGCATCGCCGTGGACGAACGCGGTGCCATCGATGCCACGCTGATGGGATTGTTCGACAAGGTGGGGTCGGCCACCCAGCACGCCGAGGCGGTCGTTCGCCGGCGCGACGGGGCGAAGTCGGCACTCGTTCGGGCCATGCTGGAAGGCGAAGTTCAACAGGCACTCGTCGTGCTGGAGGAAACGCTGCGCGCGGTCGATGCGGCGATCGCGCACGAGTGTGCGGCGTTGCCTTTGATCGCCGATCGGGGCGCCGCCGATGCGGATCTCGCCGCGCGGGTGTTGCGGCACTTGCGGTTTTTGGAAAAATGGCGGACCTCGCTGAGGAGTCTGTTTCCCCGGTTGCGATGACGGAGTGTGCGGACGCGTGGGTGTGTCCGGCGATCAAAGTCCGGGGATGCCGAGTCCGCCGGTGAGTTTTTTCATTTCCGCAGCCGCGGTTTCCTTGCCGCGTTGGATGGCTTCCTGCACTCCCTTGAGGACGAGATCCTGCAGGAATTCCACGTCGGCGGGGTCAACCACCGACGGGTCGATGCGAAGGTCGAGCACATCGCCCGCGCAACTGGCGGTGACTTGGACTTTCCCTCCGCCCACCGACGCTTCGACGGTGCGCTTGGCGAGCTCTTCCTGCTTCGACGCGAGTCCGGCCTGCATTTGCTGGGCCTGCTTCATCAGTTTGGCAATGTTCATGACGGGATTGGATCGGGGTGGGGATGCGGTCAGCCGACCACCACTTTTCCTTTGAACTTGGCGATTGCGGCATGGATGAGCGGGTCGTCGTTGAGCGCGGGTGGAGCGGATGCGGTTGGGTTGGCTGACGCTGCCGCAGGCGGTGGTTCATCACGCGCGGCGCGTGTCGCAGCGGGCGGGGGGTCGCTCGATTCCGGGGCGGAATCAATGAGCGTGTCGATCTGGTCGAACGTGCCGGGTTTCGAGCGAGGTGGCCGCGATGTGGCCGCGGGAGCAGGCGCCGGAGCAGGAGGGTCCGCCATCGGCGGCTCTGTGCCGATGGCGTCGGCCCCGCGGGTGAGCAGGTCGATCAGGTCGTTGATGCGCACTTCGGAGAGTGTTTGGATCGCCTTGATCACTCCGAGTTCGAAATGCAGCCGCTTGTTGGTGGCCCACTTCATGCGGCCCTCGGTTTCGGCGAAGACATCGATGGCCGCGAGAATGCGGTCGGAGGCGATGCCCGACGAGAGTCCGAGCAGATCCGACCAGAGGTCGGCCGGGATGCCTTCGCCGTCGGCCGCGGCGTCGAGTTTGGCGATGAGCAGCGCACGCAGGCAGCCGATGAGTTCGCCGAGCAATTGCGACAGCTCGCGTCCCTCGGCGGCTTCTTTCTCGATCAGCGAGAGCGCCGCGGGCGTGTCGCGGCTCAGGAGTGCCGAGGCCAGTGAGGCGACTTTTTCACGCGAGGTGAATCCGAACACGTCGAGCACGTGTTGCTCGCTGATGTGCTCGCCGCAGAACGCGACGAGCTGATCGAGCATCGACTGCGCGTCGCGCATGCCGCCGTCGGCCCCTTTGGCGATCGCCCAGGCGGCGGCGGAGTCGAGCGTGATCCCCTCGTTGCGCGCGATGTGGCCGAGGTGGTCGGCGATGGTCGCGGCGGGGATCGGCTTGAGGTCGAAGCGCTGGCAGCGCGACAAGATCGTCGGCAGGATCTTGTTTGCCTCGGTGGTGGCAAAGATGAACTTCACATGCGGCGGCGGCTCCTCGAGCGTCTTGAGCAGTGCGTTGAACGCGTTGGTGGTGAGCATGTGGACCTCGTCGATGTAGTAGATGCGGAATTGTCCGCGCGCCGGCGCGAAGCACACCGACTCTCTCAGCTCGCGCACTTGCTCGACGCCGTTGTTCGATGCGCCGTCGATTTCCAGCACATCGAGCGACCGCCCTTCGGCGATCTCGATGCAGATGTCCTCGTCGGGGTCGAAGTTCGCCTTGGGTCCGCCGGTGCAGTTGAGCGCCTTGGCGAGGATGCGCGCGGTGGAAGTCTTGCCGGTGCCGCGCGGACCGACGAAGAGGTAGGCGTGGGCGAGCCGGTCGCGCTCGATCGCGTTGCGCAGCGTGCGCACGACAGGATCCTGACCAAGGACGTCGTCGAAAGTCCTGGGCCGGTATTTGCGCGCGAACACCTGGTAGCTCACGGGCAGCAGTGTAGGGATGCCGCGCGGTTTGTCATGAACGAGTTTTCTCCCGCCGCGGAAATCCCGGTTGGCGCTGGCACGGAAACGGCTAGAATCCACGCATGGACGATCCCTCCGCCAGCCCGCCGACGATGGAATCGCCGCGCCGCGCGCGGGCATGGCTGACCGCCGGCCTGCTGGGGGGGCTCGTCTGTGCGTTGGTGCTCGGCTTCACCTCGTTTCCGTCGAAGGTGAGATGCGGCATCCGCGACCTCGTCGCGCCCGCGCCGGTGATCGTGAAACCCGACGAGTCGGCGATCCGCCGCGAAATCGAGGAGACACTGCGCGGGGAAATGAGGGAGGAAATGCGTCTTGCGCTTGCGCGCGAGGTCGAGGCGGCGCTCAAGGCCGAGGCCGCGAGACGCGCCGACGAGGAAGCCGCCAGGCTCGCCGCGCTTGCCGGGGCGGATCCACCCAAGCTCACCGATGTGCGCAAGCTGCGGTCTGGCATCCCGTTTCACACCGAGATCGACCTCACACCGGGTGGTTTGGCCTCGTCGGAGCGCACCGACGAGGCGAGCTACACCGCGTTTTACCGCTTGTCGCTGCGCGTGCCGCGTCCGGCGGTCACGCTCGAAGAACTTGAGGCGTCGGCACCGGGTCTCTCCGCGCTGTTGCCCGGGATCGCGGACCTTCTCGCGCGTGCCCAAGTCTCTCCGTCGTACCTCCAACTGTTCGACAACAAGACGCAGCGGGTGCGACGGGACGCCAGTCAGCTCAACGAGCTGCTCAGCAAGCACAACTTCTACGACTGTGAGACGATCCTTCACGCGCACACCATCGGTGGTAGGCCTGTCTTCATCGTGCAGGCCGAGATGGATGTCGTGTCCGACGGATCGGACGGCGACCGCCTGCCGGTGATGCCCGACGAGATCGTCAATTCGACGCATTACCAACCGTTCACCAGCTACGGATGGAAAAAGCGCACGACGGTACCGAACCCGATGGTCGCCGGATGGGAGAGGCGGCTGGACTCCGCGCGCAAGGAATTGGCGGATCCCGAGACCAAGACCGATCGAAAGGCGTGGCTTGGAGAGCGGATTGAATTCCTCAAACGCGGCATTGCCGACCTCAAGGCGCGCAGTTTCCTCATCGCCGAACACGATCCGTTCATCGTGATGCCCGTGAACTTGCTCACTTCGTCCGATCCGCATGCGCCGAAGGCGGGCGATTACGCGGTGGTGATCCACGAGGGACGGGTGTTTCCGACCATCGTTGGCGATGGCGGACCGACCTTCAAGGTGGGCGAGGCCTCGTTGCGTTTGGCGCGCGAGATCGATCCATCGGCAAACCCGTATCGGCGTCCGGTTTCCGATCTCAAGGTGACCTACGTGGTCTTTCCCGGGAGTCGCGACGAACAACGCGGACCGCCCGACCTCGAGCGCTGGCGTCAGCGTTGCCACGAACTGCTCGCAGAGATCGGCGGGCTTGGTGACGGGGCCATGCTGCATGCGTGGCAGAACCTGCTGCCGCAGACGCCGGCGGCAGCCCCGGATGCCGCGACGGGCGATGCACCTGAACGCCGGAATGGAACTGCCGACAGCAATTGACAAAGAGAACGAAGCGCGAAGCCGGGGAGCGTCGGCATCCTGCCGGCCCCGGCCCGCGTCCCGCGGGGCGGGTGAGTGGATCGCGAAGGTGAAGCGTGTGCCTGGCACCCATGCCTGCGCTTCAAAGAGACAGGCAAGGATGCCTATCCTACGGAAAGCGGGCGGTCCGCGCGTGAGTCCTCAACGATCAGGCACCGATCGGATGCCACACCGTCTTGGCTTCGGTGAAGTCGCGGATCGCGTAAGGTGATTCGTGATCGGGCGTGTACCAATCGGTGTTGGGCGGATGGATGCGCACTCGCTTGACGCTTTGTGCCGCGCCTTGCTGAAGGGCCGCGGCCTCTGCCGGATCCGCCACGGCGGCGATCGCGCGGAGGTGTTCGTGGGTTGCGAAGGTCGGCAACAGATCCTTGCGGTCGCCGGTGAGCAGGTTCACGACACCGCCCGGCAGGTCGCTGGTGGCGAGCATTTCCCCGAGCAAAATCGCCGGATAGGGCGACTCGCGCGAGGCGAGCGCGACCACCGGGTTTCCGGCGGTGATCGCGGGCAGCACGAGGCTGAGCAATCCGAGGAGTGGCGCGTTTTCCGGAGCGAGCACGCCGGTGATGCCGACCGGCTCGGTGACGGTGAAGTTGAAGTGTGGTGTGGCCACCGGATTCACACTGCCGAGCACCTGCTCGAACTTGTCGGCCCAGCCGGCGAAGTGGACGATGCGATCGATGGAAGCGCGCACCTCCGCATCCGCGCCGCGCGCGTCGTTGCGGCGCGTTCGTGTCGGCGCGGAGGTCAGTCGCAGCGCGTCCGCGGTTTCGCTGGCACGCGCTTCCAACATTTCCGCAAGGCGGTAGAGGATCTGCGCGCGGTTGTACGGGCTGCGCGCGGCCCAAGTGGCACCGGCTTTCGCCGCGGCCTCCACCGCGTTGCGCAGGTCCTTGCGCGTGCAGAGCGGGATGTTGCAGAGAAACGCTCCCGCCGCATCGTGAAGCGGCGCGACACGGCCGGACTCGGAGCGGATGAAGGCACCGCCGACGTAGCACTTGGGCGTCTTGGTGATCTGGAGGGGCATGGGTCGATTTAGCGACTGGATCCCGGCGATGACAAGGCGACAAACGGATTTTGGAATCCGCAAATGCTGGCGAATGGTGAGGCCACCGCAGAAACCGGCTTTTCAGGCAATCGCGGGTACACCATGGTGCGTGCCCTGATAAGCACTCCACGGAGTGGTCAATACCCCATGACCTGAAGTCCGGGTACCAGTTGGAATTCCTTTTGATTGGCGGTGACCACTCCCATCTGATTGACCAGCGCGGTGGCAGCTATCCAGAGGTCGTTGGTGCCGATCAGGTTGCCGTTTGCCGCAAGCAACCGATAGAGTTCGCCGTATTGCCAGCAAACTTCGATGCTCCATGGAAGGATTGCATACGGACGGCAGAGGCGCTCCCATTGAGCCCGTGGCGCGGCGGACTTTCCACATGCGAGTTCACCCGCCACAGTGAACGTAATGTAGAATCTTTCGTGGACATGAGCCCCTAGAAAGGCATCCGCTCTGCCTGCAATCCTGCGCTTCGCCTCACGCTCAGCCGTGATGATGAAGTTGGTGTCGAGGATCAGTCCCATGGATTTTCAGGAATGGGGTCGGATGATGCGGCACGTTCCACAGAATCGAGGAACTGATCGTCCGCATTTGCCCCACCGCTGCGAAAGTAGTCACGTAACACGCCACCTGTCGGGGCGATCTGGGGAATCAGAGCGCGGCGAACGACTTCCGTAAATGACTCGCCGCATCGCTTTGCCGCACGCAGCTTTTCATAGGCGTCAATTTCCAAACTGATCGTTTTGGTAGGCATGAATGCATCATACATCAAACAGGTCAGATGGCAAGCTGATATGGATGAGATGAGGTGGCGATGGCTGAGGGTATTTGCAAGGCACGACGAATACGCCCGGTGAGGTCATCGTCCGGGTCACGACGGCTCACCGCGGCACCAGCAACGCGTAGTCGAGCAGTCCGTGTTTTCCGCCCTCGCGGCCGAATCCGGATTCCTTGTATCCGCCGAAGGGCGACGAGGGATCGAACTTGTTGTACGTGTTGGCCCAGACCACGCCGGCCTTGAGTCGCGACGCCATCATCAGAATGCGCGACCCCTTGTCGGTCCACACCCCGGCACTCAGGCCGTAGGCGGTGTTGTTCGCTTTCTCCACCGCCTCGTCGGGCGTGCGGAAGGTCAGGATCGACAACACCGGACCGAAGATCTCCTCACGGGCGATGCGCTGGCTTTGCGTCACGCCGGTGAACAAGGTGGGCGGGAAATAATAGCCCTTTGCCGGAAGGCGGCACGCGCACTGGTGGATCACCGCGCCCTCGTCGACGCCGGATTTCACCAATGAGCGGATCCTCGCGAGTTGCTCCTTCGAATTGATCGCGCCGACGTCGGTGTTTTTGTCGAGCGGATCGCCGACGCGCAGCACCGCCATGCGGCGCTTGAGCCGCGCGACGATCTCATCGGCGATGTCTTCCTGCACCAGCAGGCGCGATCCGGCGCAGCAGACATGCCCTTGGTTGAAGAAGATGCCGTTGATGATGCCCTCGACCGCCTGGTCGGGCGGAGCGTCGTCGAACACGATGTTGGCGGCCTTGCCGCCCAGTTCGAGCGTGAGCCGCTTGCCGGTGCCGGCCAGCGCGTGTTGGATGCTCTTGCCGACCTCGGTCGACCCGGTAAACGCGATCTTTGCCGCGAGCGGGTGATTGACCACTGCCGCGCCGGTGTCGCCCGCACCGGTGACGATGTTGACCACACCCGGTGGCAGCCCGGCGTCCTGCAGGATCGACGCGAACTTCATCGCGGTGATCGAGGTGGTTTCGGCCGGTTTGATCACCACAGTGTTGCCGGTGGCGAGTGCCGGGGCGATCTTCCACGCGAGCATGAGCAGCGGGAAATTCCACGGGATCACCTGACCGATCACGCCCAGCGGTGCCAGCGATCTTCCCGGGGCGACGTAGGCGAGCTTGTCCGCCCAGCCGGCGTGATAGAAGAAATGCGCGGCGGCCACCGGCAGGTCGAAGTCGCGCGACTCGCGGATCGGCTTGCCGCCGTCGAGCGACTCGGCGACGGCGAATTCCCGCGCGCGGTCTTGCAGCAGGCGTGCGATGCGGAACAAGTATTTGCCGCGCTCGTGGCCGGGCAGCCGACTCCACGGGCGGAATGCGGCCGCTGCTGCACGGTAGGCGGCGTCGACGTCGGCCGCATTTGCGTGAGCGATCCGCGAGAGCACCGAGCCGTCGCGCGGCGAGATCGAATTGAAGTGACGCTTCGATTTCGGCTCGACCATGCGTCCGCCGATGAACAGACCGTAGCGCGACTCGATGTGGGCCGGTGCCGATTCAGGCGCGGGGTCGAATTCCCACAGATCGCCGAAGAGCAGCTCACGGGCGGTGGGTCGCTTGGACTTGGCAGGCATGGTCGGAGGGGGCTTGGAAAATGCGGGGTTCAATAGCCACCGGAATCTTCGGAGAACGACCACGGGGCGGGGTATGCGCCGCCGCGCTGGGTTTCGAGCTGGCGAAGCAGGTCGTTGAGCAGTGATGATGCGCCGAACCGGTAGCGCGATGGGTGGAGCCATTCGTCGCCCAGCGTCTCCTTGACCGCGACAAGGTAATGCAGCGCCTGCTTGGCGGTGCGGATGCCGCCTGCGGGTTTCATGCCGATGCGCGTGCCGGTGGCGAGGTAGTGGTCGCGGATCGCGTCGATCATCACCTGGTTGTTCGCCAGCGTCGCGTTGGACGAGGTCTTGCCGGTGGACGTCTTGATGAAATCGCCGTCGCGCAGCACCTGCATCGCGAGAAACGACGCCGCGCGAATGTGATCGGGCGTCTCCAGCTCGCTCGTCTCGAGAATCACCTTGAGCACGGCGTTGCCGCAGGCGTCGACCACCGCCGCGATTTCGTCCCGCACCTCGTCGAGCCGCCCGGCGAGGAACGCGCCGCGCCGGATCACCATGTCGATTTCGTCCGCCCCGTCGGTCACCGCTTGTTTCACCTCCGCGAGCCGGGTCTTGAGCGGTGTCTGACCCGACGGAAACGCGGTGGCCACCGAAGCCACACGCACGCCCGTGCCGCGGACGTGGCCGACGGCGTGTCGCACCATCGACGGATAGACGCACACCGCGGCGACTTGCGGCGTGTCCGCTGCATCGTGCGGCCTCAACGCCTTGCGACACAGCGAGGCCACCTTGCCCGGCGTGTCCTTGCCTTCGAGCGTGGTGAGATCCACCATCGACACCGCCATTCGCAGGCCGCGCACCTTGGAGTCGCGCTTGATGCTGCGCGTCGTGTATTTGGCAACCCGCTCGTCGAGGCCCACCGCATCGACCGGCCCAACCTCGTCGAGCAGGCGGCGCAGCGTGAGCGGGCGGGTGATGGCCATGAGTTGATGGTTTCCTGATGGAAGAGTCCCTGCCAAGCGGGAAGTGGCGGCCGACCTCCGGGAAAATCCACTTGGCAGCGGAGCGGGTCGGATGCTTGGGTATTCCTTCCATCCACCCCCATGTTCAAGGAATTCAAGAAATTCGCCCTCAAAGGCAACCTCATCGACATGTCCGTCGCCTTCGTGATGGGCGCGGCCTTCACCAAGCTCTCCGGCTCGTTCATCGAGGACCTCGTGATGCCAGTCGTTGGCCAGATCTCCGGTGGCATGGACTTCAGCAACAAGTTCATCGGCCTTTCGTCCAGGGTCACCGCCGCCACTCTCGATCAGGCGCGCGAGCAGGGGGCGGTCTTCGCCTACGGCAGCTTCGTGACGGTCGCGATCAACTTCGTCATCGTCGCCTTTGTCATGTTCCTCGTCGTCAAGGCGATCAACAAGGCGAAGGAACTCGCCGCGATCAGCGCCGATTCGCCGGAGCCCACCGCCCAGGAAAAACTGCTCGCCGAGATCCGCGATCTGCTGAAATCGAAGGGATGATCGGTTGCGCGCGGTGAAAAGCCCACATTCGTTCGGTTTTTGCTGGCGCGTGCAGGGGGTTTCCATCACCATTGTGTGCCCACACTTGGTTTCCAATTTTTCCGAAATTGGCATGAAAAATGCTTACAAGCCGTTTGTTCATTCATTCCGAACCCCCAGCACTGCCCCGCCGTCATGAAAAAGATCGAAGCCATCATCAAGCCGTTCAAGCTCGAGGAAGTGAAGGAGGCCCTGTCGGAGATCGGCGTGCAAGGCATGACCGTGACCGAGGTCAAAGGATTCGGTCGCCAGAAGGGGCATACGGAGATTTACCGCGGCTCGGAGTACACCGTGGATTTTCTTCCCAAGGTGAAGCTTGAGATCGTGGTCGACGACGACATGGCACGCCAGGTCGCCGAGGTGATCGTCAAGGCGGCCAACACCGGCAAGATCGGCGACGGCAAGGTGTTTCTCTCGCCGGTGGATGAGGCGATTCGCATCCGCACCGGCGAGACCGGCTCCGCCGCCGTCGCAGTGAACTGAGGCGCGTTTTCAGGGAGCGTGGGTGTCCCGCCCGCTTTTCTCCACAAGGGGGGCACGGGCGGCCCGCCGGTGTTTTCACAAGCCACGGGCAAGCTGCCCGTGCCACTCTTGAGCTCCGCACGTCACCTGACTCTGTGCGGACTGAGAAATTCCATACCGACCATTCAGCGACGCGAGTGTTTCCAATCGGGCGATCGCACGGCCGAGGCGGGACCCTGCGAGATCGAGCAGCTCTTCCTCACTCCAGCCTGCGCGGATGGCCGCCGATTCGGCCGCCAACATTTCCGAGCGGGTGACCGCGCTCATTCGTCCGATTTATCCTCGGGCACCGGTCGGCCTGCCCTTGGTGGTTTCCTCCGCTTTGCGATAGCGGTCGATGCCTTCGGCGATGCCGCGGGCGATCGCCTCGCGGAACCCGCCGGATTTCATCAGCTTGCGCTCCTCCTCATTGCTGACGAATCCGCCTTCAACCAGAATGGAGGGCAGCTTGCAGTTACGGATCACGTAGTAGCGGGCGAAGCGGGCTTGGCGGTCCTCCGAGCGGGTGCGCTGGATCATCGAGCGTTGGACGTGGTTGGCCAGGTTCCAGCCGTCTTGATTGAAGTAAAACGTCTCGACTCCCTGGACCTGCTGCTTCCAAGTGTAGTTGTAGTGGACGCTCACGAAGATGGCCTCGCGATGGCGGTTGGCGAACTCGACCCGCTGCGGCAGCGTCAGAAACCGATCGTCACGCCGGGTCATCACCGTGCGATAGCCCATCTTGCGCAGGTGCTTCTCAAGCCGCAGCGCGGTGTCGAGCGCGATGTGCTTTTCATAAACCTTGCCCCAGCGGCCGCCCGAGTCGTGACCGCCGTGGCCCGGATCAATGACCACCGTGCGGAATGCGGCCGCCATCGCCGCAGGTGCCAACAGCACGGCGGCGAGACACAGCAAAGAAGTGATGCGTGAAACGGACATGGCTTGCGGGATGAATGAAATGAATGATTAAGAAAAATTGATTTTCATCCATCTGTAAAGAAAAAAAAGTGGGCTCAAATTGGATAAAATCAGAGCATTTGCGGGCGATCGGACAGTTTTCGGATGGTGGCACGGCGTGCGGCTTCGACTTTCGGGTCGTAGGGTTGACTGTTGACGATCTGGACCGACCCGTCCGGCGAGATCACGAGCCGTGGGTCGCCGGTGCTGGCGAGCTTGTGGAAGTTGCGTTCCACCATTCGGCCTTGGGTATCGATGACGCAGTGGCTCCAGATGCTCGGGGTGGTCATGAACAGCGCGTGCATTTGCTGCTGGCGGTCGACGGTGGCGACGGGCTTGCGCAGTGACATCGCGTCGCCGAGCGGGAACGTCCGGACGACCCGGCCGGTCGAGTGATCAAAGATCTGGGCATAGACCTGGGACTTGCTGTCTCCGGTGAAGCTGAGCAGACGGAATTCTCGGGTGCGGCCCGATCCGCCGCGGCCGATTTTCTGCGACCACAGGCTGCGGCCCGGGCTTTGGACAAAGTGCGCGCGGTTGGTGCGGTACGCCCGGCCGTCGCCCAGCGGCGACTGGATCGTGGCCGACACCGAATAGCTGCCGGGGCGCTCGAGCTGGAACATCGATCCGAGGTCGATCTCGCGAGCCATCGTCTGACCGGCGGCGATTTTCATTGGGGCGAATGCCGCGCTGCCTGACGCCGGAATCGAATGTCCTGACCCGTCGGTGCATTCGAAATGCAGCCAAGGAAAACGGCCGTCGCCACGGAACACGAGTTCTCTTCCGGAGTGATTCGTCACCGATAGGATCACCGCCACCGGCTCGCCGGTGAGGTGCATCTTCTTGGGAATCTTGAGTGAAGTGACCAACTGCGCATGGGCGCTGACCGCCATGATCAGCGACGCCACGGCCATTGCCATCGGTTGAAAGACTCGCATCAGCCCCGTGGATAAACGCATCCCCCGCACGCGTCAAATCCGATGAGGTTTACGGAGACAACGCAATCCCGGATGGGGCGGAGGAAAAACCGCTGATTTACAATATGATGACATTGTCACACTCGGGTCGACGAAATTGTTCCTTGTCGCTGACGCGCCCGGAGCTAGGCTGTACCCATCCATCGGATGTTCCCATGATGATCAAACCCAGCCTGTTTCCGGGCATCGCCTCGTTGTTTTTCTCGCTGGTTGGCGCCACACCATGGCTTGCGGCCGAATCCGTGAACATCTCCAACCCGGATTTTGAGAGCGATCTGAGCTCGAACCCCTCGTTTTTCACCTATGGCGAGCTGCGCGATTTTCCCTCCGGCATGCCGAGCGGCTGGACCGTGGTCGCGACCGACAACGCGGCGGTTGCTGCTGGCCTTCAACTGGCGGTGGGCAAGCAGAACCTGGTTCCGGCCGATGGCAACCAGGCCTTGATGATGATAGCGGGTGCTGTGGTCTCGCAGGTCACCGGATTGTCGTGGTCGGATCTCGGCGAGGGCGATCTTCTCACGCTGACCATCGCCGCGGGCGATCGATCGGGTAGCAGCACTGCCACGCCGCGTTGGGCTGATGATTCGTTCATCGGCTTCAGCGACGGGTTGGCGGTCAAGAGCGGCGCGCCCGGCGCGAGCGGATGGCTCGGCAATGTGGTGAGTCAGCGCAGCGCGGTGTCGGTGCCACCGAACGGATTCAAGAGCGGCACGATGGGCGATGTGATTCACACCTATCGGGTCGGCGCGGACGATCATTTGCGTCAAGGCGGGGTGGGGATCTTCATCGCGTCGCTCGGCAGCCGTGACGACAGCACCTCCGGCATCGCTTCGGGAGGCAATCAGAGTTTCTGGGACCGCGTGCGGTTGTCGGTGACCCAGGCGCCCGGTGCGACGATCCGCGCGTTCACGTCGAGTAGCCGATTCGTCGAGTCTGGCGATCCGGTGACGCTCACGTGGGACGTGAGCGGTGCCACACGGGTCAGCATCCTGCCGGGCCTCGGCGAAGTCGCTGCCACGGGCAGCATCGAGATCACGCCGGTGGCGACGACGACGTACGAGCTGATCGCCGAGAGTGCCGCCGGCAGCAAGTCGCGCAAGATCACCGTGGGCGTGCCGGGTCCGGCCGTGTACCGGTATTTCCGTTTCACTCCGTTGGCGATGCGAGCCGGAGGAACCGAAGCTCAGTTGTCGGAATTCCAACTGCTGCTCGGCACGGAGCCGGTGACCGGTGCTTCCGCCAGCAATCCCGGCGGATCCAACAGCATCAGTGATTTCGAGGGGGCGCCCAAAGCAGTGGATCAACTGCTTTCGACCAAGTGGTATGATCGCAATGGCAAACCGCTCATTCTCAACTTCGGCCGCAACGTGGTGGTCACCGGCTACCGGTTCGCCACCGGCAATGATGCGGACGGACGCGATCCGGTGAGCTGGAGACTCGAAGGCAGCATCGACGGCAGCAACTGGTTTCTCGTCGACGAGCGGGAAAACGAAACCATTCCCGTCGCGCGGCGCGCATGGTCGGACGGGTTTCCCACCTACGGCACGGGCGAGGGCGCCTCGGCCGAGGGCAGTCCGGTGGTCAATCAATTCAGCGTGACGCCGACGACGATCAAGGAAGGCGAGAGCATCACTGTGGCGTGGAACGTCGCCGATGCCGCGAGCATCCACATCACCGGCATTGGCGTGGTCAACCCGGCGGGCAGCATCACGCTGCGTCCCGCGCAGAGCACGAACTTCTCGCTCGTCGCCAACAATGCCGCGGGCTTCACTCTCGCATTCGCCGGGGTCGTCGTGGAGCAACTGCCGCGCGGGCGGATGACCGCTTCCTACGACGATGCCGAGTATCTCACCTACCTCGACGACGGCTCATTGGTGAGTGATTTTCCCGGTGGTGAATTCTTCGCGGTGCTCGATGTCGGTCGCCTGCCTTTGGACGATGTGTTGCGCCACATCGTCATTCCGTTTCAACTGCCGGATCTCGGCCCGGGAGGATTCAGCACCGCGGAATTGAAGCTGCGGGTGTATGGCGGATCGCTGGGTGCGAACGGACGCACGCCGATCCAGCTCTTCGGGTTGCCGGACGTCCGCCCCGATTCCTACACGCTGGGGAGTGACGTGGTCGACGGCGCGGACAACCACCTGACGCGCGGCGTGTTGTTGCAGTCGGGATTTCTCAATGAATCGACGCCGCTCGACGCGCAAGTCGGCTCGGGCACCTCGGGCAGCGCCGCGGCAGCGCTGGGCTACTGGCTCAACCAAGCGTATGCGAATGGCGCGAACGCCGGGCAGTATGTGTTCATCCGCCTGAGTCCCGATGCGCTGGAGATCCCGGATGGCTATGGCTTCGGAATCAGCACCGGTGATGATTCGGAAGAAAACATTCCGGCGATCCAATACACCTTCGATCCCGATGGCCGGGCCGGCGCACCGGTGATCGCATCATTCCGCGCCGCATCCGGATTCGTCGAAATGGGAAACTCCGCGACGCTGTCGTGGTCGGTTCTCGGCGCGGACTCCGTGACGATTTCCCCGGACCCGGGAGGCGGTCCGCTGCCGCCCGTCGGATCGTTGGTCGTGACGCCATCGGTGACGACGACCTACACGCTCACCGCGCAAAACGCGCAAGGGACGCAGAGCGAGTCGTTCACGCTCACCCTCGTCGATCCCGGGTCATACCGCTACCTGCGATTCGTGCCGGTCCGGCCACGCAACTACGGTGTGGAATTCGCGCTCGGCGAAATCGAATTCTTCAGCACCACTGGTCCGCTCGCCGTCGCGGAATCGTCGGTGGGCGCGGTCGATTGGAGCTACGGCTCGGTCTTCAACCTCACCGATGGCGACACGGACTCGGTGTGGATCGAATATTCAAATGATCTCTCGTTTGCGCCAATCATCTTCGATTATGGCTCGCAGGTCGTGCCGATCGGCTACCGCCTCGCGACGTCCGGTGAAAACAGCGGCACCGATCCGGTGGCTTGGCGGATCGAAGGCAGCCGCGACGGTGTCGAATGGAACGTCTTGCAAACGCAAAGCGCGCAGGAATCCGCTCTGCCCGCGACGCGCAGAACCTACACCGAGTCGTTCTACCTCGTCCCCGGCGTGCCGGAAATCGCCTTCAACGCCAGCACCGCGGCGATCAAGGCCGGCGGATCGGTCACGCTCGACTGGGCGGTGAGCGGAACGGACAGCATCACGATCGACCCCGGCATCGGCGTGCAGGGTCCGAATGGCTCGCTGACGCTGACGCCTGCCGCAACGACCACCTACACGCTCAGCGCCACCGGCGGCGGCATCACGCGCACCAAGTCGGTCAGCGTCTTTGTCGCCCAAGGATCGCTCGCCGCGACCACCTACGACACGCTCAGCGGCGCATCGGCGATCGATCCGGTGTCCACGCTGATCAATGCGACTGCCAGCGGATCCTTCGAGCAGATCGGACCGATCGAGATCGGCGGATCGACGAGTCTGCCCGGGCTGACCACTCGCGACACGTTCTCGGTGCTCTGGCAGGGCTGGTTCGACATCGGCATCGACGGGCCGGGGATCTACACGTTTGGCACCGCGGCCGACGACGGCAGTGCGATCTACCTCGATCTCAATGGTGACGGCGACTTCGCGGACGTCGGCGAAAAAATCGTCAGCGGAGGGAATCCCTCCAGCGGGCAGACCCGCACGATGCAGCTCGACGGCGATTCGGTGCGCATCGCCGTCGCGTATTATGAAAATACCGGCAACGAGTCGTTCCAGGCGAAGTTCAAGCAGGGGAGCGGCCACAGCTTCGCCGCGTTGGATCCGATCGGCGGATCCGCGCATTTCCAAACCACCGACCCCTACGTCGCCCTGCCCTCGGTGAGCCTCGCCGCATCGCAAAGCGTGGTGCTGCCCGGAACAGCGGTCACCTTGACGTGGCAGTCGGTCAACGCCGATGCCGTGACGCTCTCTCCGGACCCGGGGTCTGGCGCGTTGCCGGTGTCCGGCTCGTTGGTGCTCGCGCCTGCGGCGAACACGACTTACACGATCAGTGCCACCAACGCCTCCGGCACGCGCTCGCGCAGTGTCTCGGTGATCGTCGCGGCCTCGGGCATGGTGGCCTCGACGTATGACACAACCTTCGGTTCGTCATTCCTGGATCCGATTTCCAATCTCCTCAGCGTGTTGCCCAGCGGCACGTTCGTCGATGGCTCGAACATCACCTACAACAGCAGCGGATTCGCGGCGATGCCCGGGCTCACCTCGACCGATCAATTCGCGGTGCTGTGGCAGGGATGGTTCGATGTCTCGAAGCAAGGGGAGGGGGACTACACCTTCGGCACGCGCAGCGACGACGGCAGCGTGATCTGGATCGACCTCAACGGCGACGGCGTCTTCGACAAAAACGATGGCGAACTCGTGGTCAACAACAACGGCGACCATCCTTCGCGCGAACTCACCGGCGTGGCGAACCTGCAAGGCGACGCCGTGCGGATCGCCATCGCATTTTATGAAAACGGCGGCGG
>VHCM01000005.1 GCA_016871685.1 Verrucomicrobiota bacterium | reverse complement strand
GCTGCGGCGGGTGTTGATCGCTGGGGCGCTTCCACCTCCTTGCCCGGCTGGTTGTACCTGGGTGCTTATCTGTTCGCCGGTCAACAGGGGGTGAGATCGGCGGTGGCCTCGTTGCGCGAGCGAGTGCTCGACGTCGATGTACTCATGGTCCTGGCCGCGCTGGGTGCGGCACTGATCGGCGCGCCGTTCGAAGGAGCCTTGCTGTTGTTTTTGTTCAGCTTCTCGAACGTCCTTCAAACGCACGCGATGGAGCGCACGCGCCGCGCGATCGCGTCGTTGCTCTCGCTGCGCCCGAGGGAGGCCGTCGTCAGGCGCGGACCGGATCTGGTCACCGTGTCGGTCGATCAAGTCCGCGTGGGTGACCTCGTCGTCGTCGGTCCCGGCGGGCTGATTCCGGTCGACGGGACGCTCACCGAAGGTCGCACCAGTGTGGACGAGTCGTCCTTGACTGGAGAATCGATGCCGGTGTCGAAAAGCGCGGGATCATCGTTGTTCGCCGGGACGATGAACCAGAGCGGCGGCATCGAGATGCGTGTGGTCCGGCCGTCGGAGGACTCGACGCTCGCGCGGATGGTGAGGCTGGTCGCCGAGGCGCAATCCGAAAAATCAAAAACCCAGCGGTTTCTGGAAAAGGCGGAGCAGTATTATGCGATGGGGGTGATCGGCCTCACCGTGCTGGTGTTTGCCCTGCCGTTCGCGGCGGGCGCGGATTTCGCGTCGGCTTTTTATCGCGCGATGACGGTGATGGTGGTCGCCTCACCGTGCGCGTTGATCATCAGCACGCCGGCGACCGTGCTCTCGGCCATCGGCGGTGCCGCGCGCAAGGGCATCCTCATCAAGGGCGGATCCCATCTGGAGCGTGCGGCCGCGGTCGATATTGTGGCGGTGGACAAGACCGGGACGCTCACGGTCGGCAAGCCGTCGCTGACCCATATCGTCACCGCCACAGGGATTCTGGTTCCCGGTCGCGACCTGTCGGCGGAAGCGGTTGCCGTGTTGCAGACTTGTGCGGCGATTGAATCGCGCTCGGAGCATCCGTTGGCGCGGGCGATCGTCAAATGTGCGGCGGATCTGCATCTCATGCCGCAGGCCGTCACCGATTTCCAATCGCTGGCTGGCAAGGGTGCCGAGGCGACGCTGGGGACGTCGCGGCATGTGGTGGGCAGCGGGCATTGGTTCGATGAACTGGGAGCAGCGAAGGATGCTGTGCTGCGCGACGAGGCCGCGCGTTTGCAGGCCGAAGGAAAAACCTGCATCTGGCTGGGTCGGCGCGATGGCGACAGGGTGACGGCACTGGCGGTGTTCGCCTTGTCCGACACGATTCGCCCGCAGGCGGTCGAACTCGTTTCCTCGCTGCATCGGCTGGGGGTGCGGCGGGTCGTGATGCTGACGGGTGATCACGAACTTGTGGCGCGCGCGATTGCGAAGGAAGCGGGTGTCGATGAGGTGCGCGCCCAACTGCTGCCGAGCGACAAGCTCGAGATCATCCGCGAGCTGCGCAAGGAGGGCACGGTGATGATGGTGGGTGACGGCGTGAACGACGCGCCCGCGCTGGCGATGTCGGACGTCGGTGTCGCGATGGGTGCCGTCGGCACGGATGTGGCGATGGAGACGGCCGACATCGTGCTCATGGGCGACCGGATCGAGAACATTCCGATTCTGTTGGCGCACACGCGCCGGGCGAAGCGCGTGCTCGTGCAGAACCTCGCGTTCGCCGCGGCGGTGATCCTTGTCCTCGTCGGCGCCGCGCTCGGTTTCTCGCTGCCATTGCCGGTCGGCGTCATCGGCCACGAAGGCAGCACCGTGCTCGTCTGCCTCAACGGCCTGCGCTTGCTGATGATCGCAAAAGGATAGGGAAAGTAGGGAAGGGGGATTGGAGATTGGAGATGGGAAATTGGAGATAGGGAACATTCACGGAGGGATTGTGGCCACACATGTCTTGCCGACGACGCATTCTCCCATCTTGCGTCTTGAAGTCTTGCGTCTTGCGTCTTCAAACTCCATCCCCATGAGCCTGCAGGTCGTCGTCGATTTCCGTGTCGTTGACGAATGCACCGATTGGATCGTCGTCGACAAGCCGGCGCCGCTCATCGTGCATCCGGCGAACCGCAAACCGGAGCCAACCCTGCTCGGCGGAGTCGAACACCTGCTCGCCTACGAAATGGAGAACGGCGCGCGGCCTGCGGTGGTCAACCGCCTCGATCGCGAGACCAGCGGACTCGTGCTCGTCGCCAAGCATCGCGATGCCGCGCGCGAACTCGGCATGGCCTTCGACCGGCGCGAGGTGCACAAGGAGTACCTGGCGATCGTGCACGGATGGCCGACGCGTGACGTGTGGATCATCGACGAGCCGATCTTGCGAGCGGGTTCGGTCGCTTCCTCCGACATCTGGGTGCGCCAGATCGTTCATTCGCAGGGAAAACCGTGCATCACCCGCGTTGCGGTCGAACAGCGGTTCGAGCGCGATGGATGCGCGTTCGCATTGCTGCGCTGTATTCCCGAGACCGGCCGCATGCATCAGATCCGCGTCCACCTCGCGCATGCCCGACATCCATTGGTCGGCGACAAACTCTATTCGGGCGACGGAGCGGAGTATCTCGATTGGATGGCACACGGATGGAGCGCGGAACTCTTCGCGCGACTGCTGCTGCCGCGCCATGCGTTGCACGCGGCAAGACTGGAATTGCCCTGGCGGGGATCGAACTGCCGTTGGTCGTCGCCGTTGCCCGCGGATCTTGCGGGCTTCATCGAAGGACGCACGCCGTGCGAACGCCCCGATGTTGTCATCTGGAGCCGACACGATTAGACTCCCTCCATGGCCGAACTCGATGCGATCGTCGCGTTTCTCGATCAGTCGCTCCGCACCGCGGAGTTCACCGATTACCCGGGTGCGGTCAACGGACTGCAACTCGCCAACCATGGTGAAGTCCGACACGTCGTCGCCGCCGTCGACGCATCCCTGCCGGTCGTCAACGCCGCCGTCACCGCAGCCGCCGGACGACCAACCTTGCTCGTCGTCCACCACGGCATGTTCTGGCAGGGCGCGCAGCGCGTCACCGGCGCGTTGTATCGGAAACTCAAGACCGCGATGGACGCCGACCTCGCGATCTACTCCAGCCACCTGCCGCTCGACGTCCACCCGCAATGGGGCAACAACATCCGGCTGGCCCGCGCGATCGGCATCGATGCGCCCGAGCCCTTTCTCGACGGGCGCGACGGACCGATGGGGCTCAGGGGCACTTGGCAGGGGACACGGCAATCGCTCGCCGATCAACTATCCGACGTTTTGGGAAACGGTCGTGTTCACATTTGTCCAGGAGGACCGGATTCCATTACCCGTGTCGGGATCATCACCGGTGGTGCCGGCAGCGAAGTGGCGGCGGTTGCCGCTTGCGGAGTGGATACGTTCATCACCGGCGAAGGCCCGCACTGGAGCTATCCGCTGGCCGAGGAATTGGGGATCAATCTGCTCTATGCCGGACACTACGCCACCGAAACCTTCGGGGTGAAGGCGTTGGCCGAGGAAATTTCCCGGAAATACGGGATTTCCTGGGAATTCGCCGACCACCCGAGCGGCCTGTGAGAGGGTTGTGCCTGCCTGCGCCGCCGATTGTGATGATAGTTTTTTGTGCGATTCCCGCCAGTCTATCGAAATCATTTCATGAGCGGATTTCACTCATTTTCACCCGGTTTTTTGCGGCCCCTACGGGTGGCGGGAATCGAACCCGCGTTTCAAGCTTGGGAAGCTCACGTTCTGCCATTGAACCACACCCGCGTTGGCGGAGGCCGCGCGCCCCAATCTGGGTGCCTCGCGGCACGGATTCAAGGCGATTTCGTCACTTTCGGGCAGAAAAAACCCCCGATTTTTGTGAAAATCAGCTTGCTCCGGGCCGCAGGATCTGGTGCAATGATGGCGAGGCGGGCATAGCTTAATGGTAAAGTTCCAGCCTTCCAAGCTGGCCATGCGGGTTCGATTCCCGCTGCCCGCTCCAACGACCACGCATCACGTCGTCCCACCATGTACCCACTCGCCAAGATCCTCCTGTTCCTGTTCACGCTCACGCTGCTGCCTCTGCAGGCGCAACGACCTGCGCGCCCCGGCACCACACCGCCACCGCCACCCGCCGAGTCATCCGCGCGTAACAGCATCGACTACAACCGCGCGTTCTCGCAGGTGAAGGACAACCGCAAGAAAGTCGCCGACATCGTGTCGCGCTTGGTGAAGGAGAAACCATCCGCTTCGCGTGACATCATCCGCGGTGCGATCGACGCGTTGCGCGACGATCCGGAATACGTCTCGCTGCTCGACGGCCTCATCAAATCTGCGATCGCCGCCGCGCCCGATCAACTTGCCAACATCGTCTCGGCCGCGGCCACCGCATCGCCCGAAAGCGCGCGCACCATCGTCTCCGCCGCGATCGCAATCACCGGCGGCGCCGCCGCATCACAAGAAAATCTCACCACCATCCTCAATGCCGCCATCGAGGGCGCGCCGAACCGCCGCGAAAGCATCTACGACGCCGCGATGGATGCCGCACCCAACCGAGTCTGGGACCCGCTGCGCTTCCCCGGCGAAGGCATCGACGTCAACACCGCCGGCGTCTCCGGCCGCTTTCCGGACGCCCCGCCGACTGACCTGGCGGGGAATAATCCGCTACTGACTGAAAAGCCGGTGATCAACGAGCCGTTCACCGCTGGCCCAAACACCATCACGAGCGGAGGCAGCACCACGCTCTCGTGGGGTTTCAGTAATGTGACGAACGTCACGATCAGCCCGGGGATCGGTACGGTCGACGCTTCCGGCAAGATCATGGACTCGCCTACCGAAACGACGACCTACACGATCACAGCCACGAATCCCTCCGGCGAGACGATTACCCAGACGCAGACGGTGACGGTGACGACGGTTCCTCCCGCATCCATCACGTCATTCACGGCAAATCCAGCGACGATCACCTCCGGGAACAGCTCGACCCTTTCGTGGTCCACGACCGGGGCGACGAGTTTGTCGATCGACAACGGAGTGGGCGAGGTCACTGGAACCACCAGCAGAGTTGTCACACCGGGAACCACAACGACCTACACGCTGACGGCAACCAATGCGGCAGGAACAACCGTCACCCAGACCGTCACGGTGACCGTGGTGCCGCTTCCCACGATCACCTTCACCGCGAATCCGACGGGCATCCTCGCCGACGGGGTATCGACCTCGACGCTCTCGTGGACAGTCACTGGGGCAACCACCGTCAGCATCGACAACGGTATTGGCGATGTCGCGGCAACCGGATCCACGGTGGTCAAACCGGCTGTGTCGACGGACTACATCCTCACCGCCACCAACGCGGCGGGGGATTCCCTGCAGCGGAACCGGAGGGTCGAGGTGATTCCTCTGCCACCTGAGGTCATCAGCTTCACGGGCACGCCGATTGTGATCACCGCCGGGGACAGCGTCGAATTCGAGTGGGTGGTTGTTGGAGCGGACGAGATCTCCATCGATCAAGGGGTCGGCCTCGTCACGGCCGTCGGCAGCACCTCGGTGACCCCCGAGCCGGATGCGACCGAGGTGAAAACCGTCACCTACACGATCACGGCGATGAATGGTTCGGCGACCATCACGGAGAATGTGACGGTCACGATCAACCCGCGCAGGCCTGCCATCAACAGCTTCACCGCCTCGCCGTCGACGATCGATGAAGGTGGCAGCACCACGCTGATCTGGAGCACCTCGAATGCCACGTCGGTGCAGATTGTCGATGACAAGGGCAATGATTTCACAGGCTTGGCAGCGAACAGCAGCCTTGCCATCCCGTCTCTCTCCGAAACCACCACTTACACGCTGACTGCTTCCAACGCGATTGGTGACGAGGTGCCGCAACAGGTGACCGTGTTGGTTGATCCGCTGTTGCCGGTCATCGTTTCCTTTGGTGCCGAAGAGCACCCGGAACTCGAGGGGGTTTTCATTCTCTCTTGGGACGTAACCGGAGCCGACACGGTGGAAATCACTAACGTCGGATTCGTTCCACCCACCGGCTCGACACTTGTGTCTCCGACGGAAGATACCGATTACACCCTGATCGCGACCAACAGCGCAGGATCGATCGACAGCGACGGCAATACCTTCCCCAGATCCAAACAAGCCACCCGTACGGTGCGCGTCACTGTGAAGCCTCGGGCCGAGCGCAAGCCGGTGATCAACTCGTTCACTGCCAGCCCCGGCACGATTGTCGAAGGTCAAACCTCGACGCTGTCGTGGTCGGTGACCAATGCGACATCGGTGACGATCACCGGAATCAGTGGCGCGCTCAACCCGTCGAGCGGCACGACCAATGTCACCCCGGCCGCCAACACCATTTACACACTCACCGCGACCAACGCCAATGGATCCGTCACCCGATCCGTGTTGGTGACCGTGCTGCCGCCCGAAGCCCCGCCGGTGATCAATTCGTTCACTGCCAGCCCCGGCACGATTGTCGAAGGTCAAACCTCGACGCTGTCGTGGTCGGTGACCAATGCGACCTCGGTGACGATCACCGGAATCAGTGGCGCGCTCAACCCGTCGAGCGGCACGATCACCACCCCGGCCCTCACGCAAACCACCACCTACACCCTCGAGGCAACCAACGGCTCCGGGCAAGTGGATCGCCAGGCCGTCCGGGTGACGGTGGTTGCCCCGACGGCACCGCCTTCCATTGCCAGCTTCACGGCCACTCCGCAATCGATCATCACCGGTGATGCATCGACGCTGGCATGGTCGGTGGTCAACGCCGACACGGTGACCATTGACCAAGGCATCGGTCCGGTTGCTACCACCGGCACCCGCCCGGTGAATCCTATTGCCGATACCACCTACACCCTCACGGCCACCAACGCTGGTGGCACCGTGACGCGCACGGTCAAGGTGTCGGTCGCACCACTCCAGCCGCCGACGATTACTGCGTTCACTGCGAATCCGTCGGTACTGACCGTCGGGGATACCAGCACGCTGAGCTGGGAGGTGCTCAACGCCACAACGGTATCGCTCAGCCCCAATGTCGGCCTGGTGTCCGGCAGCGGCTCAAACACCGTTCTGCCTATCGCAGCCGGCACCTACACGTACACCCTGCTGGCCATCAACAAATCGGGCCCGGTCAGCCGCTCGGTTTCCGTCCGGGTGAATTCTCCGGTCGCGCCGTCGATCGTCTCGTTCACTGCCAGCCCGGCAGCGATCGTTGCCGGAGACAGCTCGATCCTTTCCTGGCAGGTGATCAATGCCGACACCGTCTCGATCAGTCCGCAACCCGGAACGGTGTCTCTGTCGAGATCGGCTGGGGTCTCACCCACCGCGACCCAGACCTACACGCTCACCGCGACCAAGGGCGCCCTGACGACCACCCGTCAGGTGACGGTCACCGTCACCGCGCCCGCACAGCCACCGGTGATCGCGTCGTTCACTGCATCTCCGTCCACGATCATCAGAGGCGACAGCACCACGCTCAGTTGGGATGTCGCAACCGATTCCGGTAGTCCGCTCACCTCGCTGACCATCACTCCGGGAGTCGCCGCTGCAGGCAACAGCGGCTCGGTCAGCGTGAGCCCCACCGCCAACACCACCTACACGCTTACCGCCACGAATTCAGCTGGTACGGTGACGCGGACCGTCACCGTGATCGTCAACGAACCGGACAGGCCGCCGTTGATTACCTCGTTCACCGCGTCTCCAGGTTCGATTTTCGAAGGAGAAAGTTCGATTTTGGCTTGGGATGTCTCCGGTGCAGACTCGGTGACGATTTCGCCGAGTGTCGGATCCTTCTCCACTGGCAGTGGATCGTTCAGTGTGAGCCCGTCGGTGACTACGACCTACACGCTGACCGCCTTCAAGCAGGGTAGCCAAGGGGGGCTGACGTCTACGAGGCAGGTGACCATCACCGTGAAGATCGTCCAGCCGAAGATTCAATTCACGGTATCGCCGCCTGCGATTTTCGTAGGAGAAAGCGCCACGCTGTCGTGGACGGTCACCGGTGCCGACCCCGGCACGATCAGCATCAGTCCGGCCATCGGCTCCGTTGGTGCCACCGGCACCCAGTCGGTGAATCCAACGGTGACGACCTCCTACACGATCACCGCGAGCAATGCAGACGGCGTGAGCACCTTCACCGTCATTCTGACTGTCGTGCCGAGCAGTTCCACACTGGTTGATCCATCCTCCAGTCCGCCTCCGCCGACTCCTTGATGCGTCCATTCATTGTCTTCTCGGTCGTCCCCGCTTACCGCCATTTCACCACACTTCTTCCATGAAATCCAGACTCCCATTCCTCCTTGCCGCCCTGTTGCCGATCGGCGTCGCCAGCGGTCAGACGCTCTACTACACCGGCGCGGATCCGCACGAGAGCAGTCCGCTTCGTTGGTCGGCTGGCACCACGCTGATGTACGACGACAACATCAATTCCGGCTACACCGGTGCGGGTGGTGGTGCGGCACTCGACGGCCAGGATTCCTTCGCGATCGGGCCTTATCTTGGGCTCACTTACTCGAGCATGGATCCGCAGACCACTTGGGACATCGGCGCACGACTGGGCGCTTTGTACTACATGGACGAGCCCGCAACGAATACCAATACCGGCAGTCAGAACAACAACGACTCGCGCCTGATGCTCAGCCTGAACCACCGCTTCAGCGAGCGGGTGCAATTGCGATCGAACAACTACTTCAGCTACTCGCTGATGCCCGATTTCGAGACCGGGATCCCGACAGCGGTCAACCGCGGAGACACGATCGCGTGGAGCACCGCCAATTCACTTGGCTACCGGTGGACCGAACGCTTCGGCACCTACACCGGGTTCAAGCTCCGCGGCACCAGCTACACGGAGGACGCCGACCAAGATCAGTTCACCTGGGAAGTGAACAACGAGTTCCGCTACCAAGTCAGCCCGACCACCGTGCTCATCGGCGATTACCGCTACGGTGAAACCACCGGAGATCAGGAAAACCAGGATTCCACCGACCACTACATCCTCGGTGGTGTCGAGCGTCGCTTCAGCCAAACCACCGCCGGCAACTTCCGCGCGGGGGTGCAGATCCGCCAACGTGACCGAGCCGGCCGGCCCGGCGACACCAACGACGATCTCGTCAGCCCCTACACCGAGCTGGCCCTCACCACCCGGCCGATCCAGGCGCTCAGCCTGCGCAGCTTCCTGCGCTACGGTATCGAGTCGAACGACCTGGGGCAGACGCTCACCAACGGCACGGCCGTCTCCTACGGCGACCGTCGCACGATGCGCATCGGCGTTTCGTCGACCTACACGCTCTCGCCCACGCTGAGCCTCAAGGGCGGCATCGACTATGTGCCCACCTCGTTCGAGGACGGTGTCCTCACGGGCCCCGGTGGTGGAGCCGCTCCCGATGGCGACGAGCAGTTGATCAACCTCTCGCTCGGGCTGACCGCGAAATTCACGGAATTCATCTACGGCACGCTCACTTACACCTACACCAATGCGGATTCGGACTTCCGCGGGACCAACTACGACCGCAACCGGATTTCCATCGGTATTTCGGCTGAGTTTTGATCCCCGTGACGTTCCGGATTGAAAGGTCGGCATAGAAGCCCTTGCCGCCAACTGTCGCATGCCGCCTCTTTCCACTGGATATCACGCGAATCCATGATTGATTCCTTTCGATCCTCATGAGTCTACCCAACGTCCAAGCTTCTGAAGCGGGTCTGCATGCCGTCGATTACTGGCAGGTCATCAAGAACCGCTACGGCATCGTCCTGCTCACGCTCCTGCTCGTGTTCATGACTGCCGCGGTCATCACCTATGTGATGCCCAAGAAATACGAGAGTTCCGCCGTCATCGAGGTGAAGCCGCGGGTTCCCGCACTCTCGCCACTGGGAAGCACCATGTCGGAGGTGTCCGGTGCTTCCCGGATGACGCCCCAGTTCTTCGGTACCGAATTCGAAAAGATCAAGAGTCGCAACGCCTTGGAAAAGGTGGTTGCAAATCTCGAGCTGGTGAATCGGTGGAACGTCGACAAGGAGCAGGCGATCCTGATCCTCAAGGGCGTCGTCAACACTCAGAACATCCGCGGTACCGACCTGATCGCCATTCGCGTGCGCCACACCAACAAGGTGGATGCCCGCGACATCGCCGAGGAAATCGCCAACGCCTACAAGCAGTACCGGGCGGAGATTGAGAACCGCGAAGCGGAGCGGCAGCTCGTCGAACTGAACAAGGCGGTGCGCGACCAGGAGGACAAGGTGGAGGAGCGCCGCAAGCTGCTCGCCACCATCGCCCGGCAGAAAGGCATCATCTACAAGGGTGCGGATTCGTTCTACGGAACCGGACCCGGAGTCGACGAGGACATGGGTGCCCAGAACGCGATGCAGACGTTCTTTGAGATCGAGCAGCAAAAGGTGCAGCTCGAAACGCAGATCGAGAGCTTGATGAAGTACGACAGCGAGCAGCTCATGGTCTACGCCGCGGGCCTCAACCTCCCGGACAACATCCTCAAGACGCTCTACCCGCAATACCTCGACGCCAAGCGCCAGCTCGACGGCCTGCGCATCAACGGACTGGGCGACCGCCACCCGACCGTGATGGCGGCCACCGACCAGATCGAGCAGATGAAGGGTCAGTTGGTTCAGGGAGTGGCGAACCTGCGCCAAACCCTCCAAGCCCAGCTCGACATGGCGTCGAACCGCCTGAAGAGCGTCGCGGTGATGAAGGATGAAACCCGCGAGGAGGCGATCAAGCGCGGTCTCGACGCGCAGGACTACGTCGATGCCAAGCGCGACTTCGAGACCGATCAGCAACTGCTCCAGCAGATGAAGATCAAGCAGATGGGCGAGACCATCTCGACCAAGATCCCCCGCGAGAGCGTCGAAGTGCACGACGCACCGGTCATCTCCAACGCACCGGTCAGCCCGAACGTGAAGCTCAACCTCATCCTCGGCGCGGTCGTCGGGTTGGTCTTCGGCCTTGGCATCGCCTTCTTCTTGGAATACCTCGACACCTCGGTGAAGAGCCTCGAGGATGTCGAGCGCTACCTCCAGGTGCCGGTAATGGCCGTCATCCCCAAGGAAATCAGCCTGCTTCACAAGCAATCTGGCTCCAGCCCGGATGCCGAAGCCTACCGGATCCTGCGAACGAACATCGAGTTCAACCGCAAAAACCCGGAAGACAATGCGATCACCATGGTCTCCGGCGGCGCTGGCGAAGGCAAGTCCACCACGCTGATGAACCTCGCGTTCATCTGCGCCCAGGGCGGATACACCACGCTGATGATCGACGCCGACCTCCGTCGTCCGCGGCTGCACACCTACTTCGACATCAACAATGCGGTGGGTCTCACCAACTACCTGACCACCGACCTCATGCTCGAGGATGTGATCCTGCAGACGCCGGCGGACAACCTGTACTTCATGCCTTCGGGCATTTTGCCGGCCGACGCCGCGGGCATCCTCAACTCCCGCCGGATGTCGGAACTCATCCAGGACGTCAAGCAGCGCTTCGACCTGATCCTCATCGACAGCCCGCCGGTCCTCGGCGTGAGCGACGCCTCGGTGATCGCGAGCGAAGTGGACCTCACCATCATCGTCGTGCAGCACCGCAAGTTGCCACGCAACATGCTGCTGCGCGTCAAGCACGCCATCGAAAGCGTCGGCGGCAACATCCTCGGCGTGGTGCTCAACAACGTCGATATCCGCAGCGACAGTCAGTACCAGTACTACACGAGTTATTACACCTACTACGCTCCGAGCGAGGTGCGTCCTGCGACCGCCGCCAAGATCGAGACCGCTGCCGCGTCGAGGCCGAAGGCGGCAGCGGCCACCCGCGACGACAGTGAGGCCGATCTTTACTGAACACCCCATCGCCATGCACTTTCACCGTTTTCTTTTCGCACTCGTCTTCCTCATCCTCGGCTGCCACAGCGCCGCACAGGCCCAGATCCAGCCGGGCAGGGCGATCCAGATTTCGATCTCCGGCGTGCCTGCCGAGGAAAAGGCCCGCTTCGATCCGCTCTATCCGGTTTCCGAAACGGGGATGATCAACATGCCGTTCATCGGACCGATCCGTGCCGCCGGTCTGCGCTCCGAGCAACTCGCCGCGGCCCTCGAGCAACGCTACAAGAGTGCCCAGATCTACACCAACCCCACCTTCCAAGTGATCGACACCAGTGCGAAATCGATCGAGGAACAGGTGGTCTACCTCGGCGGCCAGATCCGCAAGACCGGTCCGATTCCCTACCTGCGCGGGATGACGATGTATCAGGCGATCCAATCGGCCGGCGGAGCCACCGAGTTCGGCAGCATGAAGCGGATCAGGCTGTATCGCTCTGGCAAGAGCAAGGAGTACGACCTCACCAAGCAGCAGTTCATGGACATCCCGCTGGAGCCGAACGACACGGTCGAGGTTCCGCACAAGACGATTTTCAACAACTGAGGCACCTTGGTTCATTGCCCACGGGTTGCACCGGAGGACAGACATCCCTGCCTGTCACTTGGACCTCCGGTTTCCGGCCTGTGACCTCCGGCCTCTGATCTCTTCTCTTCCATCTTCAAATCTTGCGTCTTGCGTCTTGGTGTCTTGCGTCTCCCTCACCCCCCTGTTCATTCGGATCGACAGCGGGCGGATTCGTGCCATCGTCTCCCACGAAACCGCTCTTACCTGATGATGCTTTGCCGCCTGACCGCGCTGGCTGCCGCGCTGTGCCTAGGTTTCCCCCAAACCGCGAGCGCCCAATCCAACGATTTCAACGACGTCGGCAAAACGCTGTCAACGATGCTTCAAAACGGGCATTTTTCGCCGCCGCCATACAATGAGGCACTGGGCAGGGAATTTCTCCGCGAGTACCTGAAGGCGCTCGATCCCCAGAAGCTCTATCTGACGCAGGAAGACGTCGATGGGTTCGATGCCGCCTACGGTGCGCGGTTGCACCAGTTGTTGCTCGAGAGCAACTCGATGGCGGCGGCGCTTGAGATTTTCCGGGTCTTCATGCAGCGACTCGAGTCGCGGATCCGCGTGGCGCAGCAACTGCTCACCGACCCGTCATTCGATTTCACGATCGATGAATCGGTGATGCTCACCCGCAGGCACGCCGCATGGCCGAAGAACGAAACCGAGGCCGCCGCCGCCTGGCGTCTGCACATCAAGGAGGCGGTGCTCGCTGAAACCCTGCGGCGTGAAATGCTCGCCAAGCTGGCCAAAGAGCAGGGCAAACCGGATCCGAACAAGGGTGAGCGCCCACCCGCGGCGAAAATTTCGCAACGCTATCATCGGCTGCTGCAAATGTGGGGTGAGGCGGACGATGAGGAAATTGCCTCGATCTTCCTGCAATCGATCGCCCGCACCTACGATCCGCACAGCGATTACCTCAGTCATCGCGAAATGGAGTCGTTCCGCATCGGCATGACCCATGAACTCATCGGTATCGGTGCCCAACTGCAGGGCGACGACGATGGTGCGACGAAGATCGTCGGCATCGTCATCGGCGGGCCCGCCGACCGCGAGGGCACCCTCAAGCTCAACGACCGCATTGTCGGAGTGGACAGCCTCGCCAGCGGTCGGCCCGAAGACATGACCGATGTCATGTTCATGCGCATCGACAAGGTGACGAGCCTCATCCGTGGAACGGAGGGCACGAAGGTTGCGCTCAAGGTCGAGCCTGCCAACGGCCCGCCGGGAGAGACTCGCATCGTGGTCATCGAGCGCGGCCGCGTGGAAATGAAAGACGAGCAGGCCAGCGGCGAACTGATCGAAATTCTCGACAAGCAGGAAGTGGTCCGCCGGTTTGGCGTGATCACGCTTCCCTCGTTCTACGCCGATTTCGAAGATGGCGACGTCCGCTGCTCGGTCGACGTCGAGCGCATCCTCAAGCGTCTCGTGGCCGAGGAAATCGACGGCCTTCTGGTGGACTTGCGCAACAATGGTGGCGGGTCGCTTGAGGAGGTACGCCGGATCACCGGATTCTTCATTCCGCCGGGCCCGGTCGTTCAGGTGAAAAGCGCGGTGGGACGCGCCCAGGCGAGATCGAGCAATGCGGGCAAGCCACTCTACAACGGCCCGATGGTGGTGGCGACCGATCGCTCCAGTGCGTCGGCCAGTGAAATTCTCGCGGGTGCGTTGCAGGATTACCAACGTGCCGTGCTGGTGGGCGAGGCCTCGACTTACGGCAAGGGTACCGTGCAGCAGATCCAGGACATCAGCCAGAAGATGCCGCTGTGGTCGGTCCGCAATCGCGATCGTGCGGGCCATCTCAAGCTCACCATCCAGAAATTCTACCGCCCGTCGGGTTCGTCGACGCAGAAAGAGGGAGTCGTGCCGGACATCGTGCTGCCGAGCCCGGCCGATGCCATGGAAATCGGCGAGGCCTATCTCGACCGCGCGCTGCCGCACGACCGTATCGTGCCTGCTTCAAAATTCCGTCCGGGAGACCGCAATCATTTGTTCGTCGAGCGCTTGCTGGAGGAGAGCAACGCGCGCGTGGCCGCCAGCCGCGATTTCGCCTATGTGATCGAAGATGTGATGAAGAACAGCGCGCGCATCAAAGCGAACCGCCTGTCACTGGACATCGGAAAACGCCGACAGGAAATCGCCGAGGCGGAGGAAACCGACAGGCAACGCAACCGCGAGCGGCGCGAACGGTTTGCCAACATGGCGCAGGAGGACCGCAGCCACTACCGGTTTTTCAAGATCACGCTCGACGGGCTCGACCAGGCGGCCGCGCTGCAACCCTATGAGCCATCCGGCGAAAGCCGCTACATGCGCCTCGCCAAGGAGCACGAGGAGGAACTCGACGACACCCCGGAATGGCCCACCGGACTGGATCCGGTGAAGCGCGAGTCGCTTCACGTGCTTCGCGATCTCGTCGAGGTCACCGACACCGCGCGGATGACCGGTATCATCAAGTGACGCGGCCCGGGTTTTTTGCGATGCAGTCCACCGCTGATCATCTCGCCGATGTGAGGTCGCGCATTGCCGCGGCCTGCAACCGCTGCGGTCGTGATCCGTCGGAGGTCGTGCTCCTCGCGGTCTCCAAAACGTTTCCCGCCGAGGTCGTGCGCGAGGCGGTCGACGCCGGCCAGCGCGTTTTCGCCGAGAGCCGTCTGCAGGAGGCGGAGCCCAAGATCGCGTTGCTGCCCGGATCGCTCGAGTGGCACTTCATCGGTCGCATCCAGCGCAACAAAGTGCGGCGCCTGCTTCCCTTGTTCACGATGCTCCATGCGGTCGATTCGCTGCGGCTCGCGCAGTTCACTGACTCGGTCGCGGCCGAACTCGGGCTGTTTCCCAAGGTGTTGCTGCAGGTCGACATCGGCGCGGAAGAATCCAAGGGCGGGTTCGATCCGGACACCTTGCGTGCGGAGATCGGTGCGCTGCTTGAATTGCCGCGGCTGCAGATCGACGGGCTCATGTGCATTCCGCCCGCCGGGCCCGATGCCAAGTCCGCGCGTCCGTGGTTCGTCGCGCTGAGGACGCTGCGCGACGAACTCCGCGCGCGCACCGGCGCGCCGCTCGATGTGTTGAGCATGGGAATGAGCGGCGACTACGAGGTGGCGATCGAGGAGGGGGCCACGCATGTGCGCGTCGGCTCGGCGATTTTCGGCAGCCGCCGCTATCGGGTGGACGGCGAGCTCGGAGCCCCGCAGACTGGGGCATGAGCACCGCCTTGAAGCATGCCGCAGTCGTCGGTGGCGAGCTTGCCCTTGTCTTCGCCGATGGTGAGGAACTCTACCTGCCGTTGCCGATGTTGCGGCGTGCTTGTCCCTGTGCGGCCTGCCAGGGCGAACCCGATGTGCTGGGGCGTGTCGCCAGACCCAGGGTCGATCACGCCGCGAATGCGTTCGAATTGACCCGCTTTGTCTCGGTCGGCACTTACGCGCTCCAGTTGTTCTGGGCCGACGGTCATTCGACCGGCATTTATTCCTTCGACTACTTGAAGCGCCTTGCCCGCCTGCCGTCGGCTTGAGCTTCCTCGCTAACCGGTCGATGCATCAGGATGTTGGC
Source organism: Verrucomicrobiota bacterium (assembly GCA_016871685.1). Taxonomy (GTDB): domain Bacteria; phylum Verrucomicrobiota; class Verrucomicrobiia; order Verrucomicrobiales; family Akkermansiaceae; genus Luteolibacter. The sequence continues at coordinate 31,261 of VHCM01000005.1, read as the reverse complement.
CCTTCACGATGACCTGTCGACCGCAGGGGCGCTCAACCCGCGTGAGGCGGCCGCTCTCGCCGCTGCGGGGATGCGCAGCGTGCGGGAGTTGCTCGATCACCTGCCGCGCCGTCACGAGGACCGCCGGCGCTTTGATGCCTTTCCCGTGCAGGCGTCGGCGACACCCATTTGCCTCCGCGGCACCGTCACCGACACGGCGAGAAAGCGCTTTGCCCGCGGCGGTCTGTTTGAAGCGGTCGTCGTCGATGCCGCCGGTGGCGTGTTCGGGTCGGGCACGATCACCTGCCGGTGGTTCCACCTGCCGTACCTGCACAAGTGGATCGCCGCCGGTCAGCAAATCGTACTCTTTGGCAAAGTGAAGGATCAGGGCGGTCGCTTGTTCATCGATCATCCGGAGTTCGAGGTGCTCGACGAGGACGATGCGGACCCGCGTTCGCTGCATCTCGAACGCATCGTGCCGGTCTATCGCAACATCAGCGGCATTTCCCAACGACGCTTGCGCGAACTCATCCATCGCACGCTCGCCGCACTGCGGCCCGACGAGACGCCGCCCGCACCACAGCCCGGCGGATTGCCGCTCCACCAGCGGTATCGGGACGCCCATTTTCCCGAATCGATCGATGCCGCCGCCATCGCGCGCCGGGAATTCGCTTTCGAGGAATTCCTGCGCATCCAACTCAACGCGCTCTGGCGCAGGCAGCGTCAGCGATCGGCCCCGGGCAGGTCGCTGGGCAAACGCACGCGCCTGCTCACCGACTGGTACCACAGCCTGCCCTTCGATCTCACGGCATCGCAGAAGCAGGCGGTCCACGAGATCGCCGCCGACATGCGCCTGCCACAGGCGATGAACCGCCTGCTGCAAGGCGACGTGGGATCCGGCAAAACCTTCGTCGCCATGGCGGCGATGCTGCTTGCCGTCGAATCCGGCTGCCAGGCCGCCCTGATGGCACCCACGCAGATCCTCGCCGAACAACATCACCACAGCTTCATGCATTGGCTCGCGCCGCTTGGACTGCGCATCGCGCTGTGCACCAGCGGACGCGGCCAACGCTCGGACTCCGACATCCTTGATCGCGCGCAAATCCTCATCGGCACCCATGCGCTCATCCATCGCGACCATCTCTACGACGATCTCGGCCTCGTCGTGATCGACGAACAACACAAGTTCGGTGTCGATCAGCGTGCGGCACTGGTTCGCCACGGCCGCATGCCCGATGTACTGGTGATGTCCGCCACCCCGATTCCGCGCACCTTGGTGATGACCGTTTACGGCGATCTCGATGTGTCCGTCTTGCGCGACAAACCACCGGGTCGTGCACCGGTGGTGACCACGCTGCTGACCAATCCGTCCGCTCGCGCGATCACCGCAAAGCTCCGCAGCCATCTCGATGAGGGACGACAGGCTTATCTGGTCTATCCGCTGATCGGTGAGGACGGTGGTGATGCCTCGGTCTCGGTGGTGGAGGCTGCAGCGGTTTGGAGAAAACGACTCCCGGGATACGAGATCGGCTTGCTTCACGGACGGCTCGGGCCGGAGGAAAAAGAGGACGTCATGCGGCGGTTCCGCGATGGCGCGCTGCACGCACTGGTTTCCACGAGCGTCATCGAGGTCGGCGTCGATGTGCCCAACGCCACGCTCTTGCTGGTGTATCAGGCGGAGCGATTCGGCCTCGCGCAGCTCCACCAATTGCGCGGGCGCATCGGCAGGGGGGGGAACGCCGGCGAATGCCTGCTGATCGCCGATGCGAAACAAGGCGAGGCGCTCGCCAAGCTCCGCACGCTGGAGGATTCCTCCGACGGATTCCAGATCGCCGAGGAGGACCTGCGGTTGCGCGGGCCGGGCGACGTGCTCGGCACGCTGCAGAGCGGCACTGCTGCGTTGCGCTTCGCGGAATTCCTGGCGGACGACCGGTTGCTCGCCGAAGCACGCGCACAGGCGGAATTGATCCTGCGCGAGGATCCGCGCCTCGACGGCGCTCACCGCCAGTGCCGTGCGTGGCTGGAGGTCGCCGGAGGACCCGACGCCTGAGCCGTGATGGTCATGCCATGGCAGTCGTTGGATCCGCTCACATGACACCAGTTTTTCAATTGTTGCTTGACGCCTCCGGCACATCCCGGAATAAATTGATGTTACGTCCATAATGGATTCGACGATTGAGTTTTTTTCCAGACAAACCCATGAAATTCCAAGCACTCAGCCACGTACCGCGATTCGCCGCATTGCTGACCGCCGGTTGTCTTCCCGGTGTCCTTTCAGCCGATGAGATCCCCGCGCATCCGGGTGATGCCATGTTCCGCACGGGTATGGGAGGAGCGCTGCAGGGAAGCACGCCGGATGGAGCCACCAACGGTATCGCGTTCGTCGGCCGCGGTTATTACAACAACCATCTGGATCATTATGTCGTGCCCTTCCAGCTTCCCGATCTGGGGGAAGGTTCGTTCTCAAACGTGGGCGTCCGCTTCCGCACCTGGGGTTTCGGGGATGAAGGAGGTCCGGTCCCGGTCGCTTGCAACCTCTTCGCCATTCGGGAACCACGGCCGTTCAGCAGTCCGCTTGCCACCGACGTCAACGGCAGCGGTCAGAACCACACGCAGCGCGGCTTGCTCATCAAGGCATCCTTCCTCAACAGCTCGATCGGGATCAACCAGGAAGTCGCGACCGGCGCTGGAGAGCAAGCGGCTCTGTCCGAATGGCTCAACACGGCCTATCAAAACGGCATCCAGTCCGGGAATTTCGTCTTCATGCGCATCAGCCCGGCGGGGCTTTCGCCGGACGACGTCGGTCCATTTGGCGGAGCAGAGTCGGGCTACGGCTTTGATTTCATCACTGGGAATGGTGTCTTCGGTCCGGGACCAGCGCTCACCTACACATTCACTCCGGTCGACCCCAACCTGCCGTCCATCGGTTCTTTCGGTGCCTCACCCGGCGTCATTTCCCCGGGGGGATCGAGCACCCTGAGTTGGTCCTCCATCACAGGGGCGGACACGCTGACCTTGAATCCCGGCGGCATCAACGTCACCGGGTTGTCTTCCTACAGTGTCTCTGCCGCGTCCACGACGACCTACACGCTGGTTGCCGCCAACGTCCACGGCAGCAAGAGCCGTCCATTGACCTTGAAGGTATCCCAACCGGTGTTCCAACGCGGCAGCACGACCACGGCAACCATCGCTGGCAACGGCACATCGCAGACCCTGACCATTGCGAAACCCGCCGTAGTCCAGCCCGGTGACGTGCTCATCGCCTCAATCAGCAAGAACGGCAACAACGATGCGACGACTTTCCCCTCGGGTTGGGCCGGCATCCACAGCTCGACCCTCAGCCCCAATGCGTTGAACCCGGGTACCACGACCAAACAACACACGCAGGCCTTCTTCAAAGTCGCTGACGGCACCGAAGAATCCTCGTTTGCATTTACCGTGGGCACACTCGGAACCGGCGCGTCCAACGGAGCCGCCGGGGCGATCGTGGCCTTCGGCGGCGTGGACTCCATCGGCGGATGGGGCAAAGTTTCCGGAGTCTGGTACGATACCGGCGGACCGTTCCTCGGACGTCCGGGCACCTACGGGTCTGTGGTGAATTCGACCACGACGACAGCCGCTGCCATCACCACCACCGCCCAGGGTGCCGCGCTCGTCATGATCGGCGGAGCGGGAGGGCAAAGCAGCAGTTGGTCGAACTGGAGCACCTCGACCCATGGCAACCTGATCGAGATCGCCGATGTCGTGCGCCAGGGCTGTTCGACCGGCATCGCATGGAAATCCAATATCAACGTCGGCGGCACCGGCAACGGCACCGCCAACATCCCGGTAGCCTCGAACAACGCCTCGCTCCTGCTTGCGCTCAAGGGTGTGGACTTCGGACCCGCGATCAACTCCTTCACCGCCAGCCCTGCAAGCGCCATTCTGCCTGGACAGAGCGCAGGTCTAAGCTGGTCCGTTCAGGACGCGGACTCTGCTTCGATCGACAATGGCATTGGTGCGGTCGATCCGGTGTCTGGATCGATCGTGGTGACTCCTGCATCGACCACGACCTACACGCTCACCGCTGCCAAAGACGGTTTCCAGTCGGTCCGCTCCGTCACGGTGACTGTCGATGTCTTTGAGTCCGGTCCCTACCGTTATTACCGCATGGTCCCGTTGGCGGTCCGCGCTCCGATCTCCAACATCCTCAGTTATCTTTATCTTTCGGAATTCCACTTCACCCGTGACGGCGTGCGCGTGCCCGCGGCTTCCGTCACCAGCCCGGGATCCAGCTACGCGTCCAACGCGTTCACGCTCGACGACGGCAATGCCACCAGCCTTTGGTACGATTTCCCCAACACCAACGCCCTGCCCAAATCCGTTTTCTACGACATGGGATCGGATTCGGTGAAGTGGTACGTCAACGGATGCCGGATCGGCACCTCATCCCAATCGCCGGACTCCGATCTGGTGAGTTGGCGCATCGACGGCAGCCACGACAACACCAAGTGGTACCGGGTCGACCAACGGACAAACTACCGAATGCCCGCGTCGCGTTCCACGCTCACGCCCGTCATCCCCTTCGATTTCGCACCGAACGTTTCCTTCAAGGCGACTCCATCGGACATTCCCTCGGGCGGATCCGCGACGCTCGTCTGGGTCGTCAGCGGGGCGGACAGCATCTCCATCGACAACGGAGTGGGCGTCGTGACCTCGAACGAATCGCTCGTGATCAACCCTCCGGACGGGAGCACCACCTACACGCTCACCGCCAGCAACGGCGTCTACGGCACGAGGACGACCTCGGTCACGGTGATCGCCGGAGCCCAGTCGTCGCCGGTCTCCGTCGCCAACAGCAGCTTCGAGGATGACCCGAACTCCGATCCAAACGGGTCGTTTGCCGCCAGCGCGATGAACTACTTCACCGGATGGTCGATCATCACGATGCAGAACAGCGCATACCCGGACAGCCTGGAGGTGCTGACCGGATGGCAGAACCTAGCGCCGGCCCAGGGAAGCCAGGCGCTCTGCCTGCTCGCCGGTGTGGCCGTGGCGCAGCAAACCGGGTTGAAGTGGTCGGATTTGAATGCCGGCGACCAGCTCAAGCTCACTGTTGCCGTGGGAGACCGCGCAACGCATCCGGATGCGAATCCACGCTGGGCGGACGAATCGTTCGTTGCGTTCACCGATGGACTGCCGAGTCTGGTCGGCACGACGCCCGCGCAGGAAGGATGGCTTGGCAACATCGTTGGACAGTCGAGCCCGGTGAACCAGCCGCCGTCCGGTTACAAATCCGGAACCATGGGGGACATCTCATTCACCTACACGGTTGGCGAGGAGGACTACGAGCGACTTGGCAACGTCGGCATCACGCTTGCCTCGCTGGGCTATCGGGACGGATCCGAGAATGGTGCGGACGCACCTGGCGCGCAGAGTTTCTGGGACAACGTGCGCGTTGACCTGATTCGCGCGCCCGGTCCGGTGATCCGCTCGTTTTCTGCCGAATCCACCCGCATCAACGCCGGTGCCGATGTCGTGCTTTCATGGAACGTGGAGAATGCGGAATCGGTGACCATCTCGCCGCTGCCGGGATCCTTCCCGGCGACGGGTAGCACCACCATCGTGCCGTCGTCGTCGACCGTCTACACGTTGAGCGCCACCAACAGTCTGGCCACCAAGTCGCGCGAGGTTCGCATCGATGTCGCCGGCCCGGTCGTTGCCCGGTATTTTCGCTTCACGGCCGATGAGGCGCGCGGACCTTATCTGAACAACTATGCTGCGGGAGTGGAGATCTCGGAAATCGAGATCCTCAACGGTGCGACCACGCTCACCGGAGCCAGTGCCACCAGCACACTGGTCAAGTACGGCAACGAGCCGATCAAGGCCATTGACGGCAACTTCAACACGAGCTGGTGGGACTTCTACCTCGAGCCGCTAACTCTCGATTTCGGCGAGGGGCGTCTGGCCACCGGATACCGGTTCGCCACCAACAGCAGCGGGTCGAATCGTGATCCGGTTTCCTGGAGGGTGGAGGGCAGTCTGGACGGTACGACCTGGTTCCTGCTCGACGAACGCACGCAGTGGCAGACGCCCTCGGCACGCATGAGCTGGGCAGGTTCGTTCGCCACCAACTACAACACGAACTACCCTGAAGTGGAGGGGCTGCCGGTGGTGGAGTCGTTTGCAGCAACGCCGGAAGCGATCACCGAGGGCGACTCCGTGACGCTCTCTTGGAACATCAGCGGAGCGGACAGCGTCGAACTCGTCGGAGCGGGCGGCGTGCAGGCCGTCGGTACGGCGATCGTCGGGCCGCGCGAAAGCATCAACTACTACCTGATCGCGCGCAATGCCGCGGGTGTGCGCTTTGCTTCCGTGCGCATCGGCGTGCAACGCCTGCCCCGCGACACGATCGTCGCCGAGGTCGATGATGCCGTTTACGAAACATCCATCGACGATGGTTCGGTGGTGAACGGACCGAGCGGCGAGTTTTTTGAAATCCTGGATGTCGGCAGAATCCCGGGGATGGATACCGCCAGCCACATCGTCATTCCGTTCCGGCTGCCCGACCTCGGTCCCGGCGGCTTCGTCGAGGCGGAGTTCAAGGTCCACGTCACCGGTGGCGCGCTCGGTGCGGCCGGCCGGATCCCCGTCCAGTTGCATGCGGTGCCCGGCTCACGCGAGGACCCTTGGACGCTCGACACTGATGTCGCCGGGCCAGGCGACACGGCGCTCACCAGCGGCATCCTCATCCAGTCGGGCTTCCTCAATCCGCTCACGCCATTGGATGCCGTCTCGACGACCGGTGCGACCGGTGCGTCCGCCGAGGGACTTGGACGTTGGCTGACTCAGGCATATGCGAGCGGGGCGAATGCGGGGCGCTACGTCTTCCTGCGACTCAGTCCGGATGTCCTGGATCCCCCCGATGGATTCGGCTTCGGCATCAGCAGCGCCGATGATTCGAACCCGGTGAACATCCCGACGCTCTCCTACGTGTTCAATCCGGCCGGTGCGGGCACGGCTCCGGTGATCAGCGCGTTCCAAAGCAACGACGCCCACCTCATCGAAGGGGGGAGCATCGTGCTGCACTGGTCCGTGCTCGATGCCGATGCGGTCGAAATCGACGGCTTGTCGGTGGCGGCGCAGGGTTCGTTGACGGTGTCTCCGTCCGTCACCACGACCTACACGATCACGGCCTCGAACACCGCCGGCCAGCGAAGCCGATCGTTCACGCAGTCGGTCCTGCCGCAGGGCAGCCTGCGCTACCTGCGCTTCACTTCGAGCAAGGCCCGCGTGGTTCCCAACGTCAATGTGATGGGGGATGTGAAACTCGCGCTCACCGAGTTCCAGATTTTCGACCAGAACGGTCCGATTGCCGCTGCGGATGCGGGGGTGCAGGACATCGACGCGTTCGGCGGTGCGGGCGTGCTCGTCGACGGCAGTCACACCGGAGCCGCATGGTTCGCCAGAGCCACCTCGGGCTTTGTCATCGACTACCGCCGTTTCGTCGTGCCACAAGGATATCGGTTGGGCAGCTACAGTTTCGTCTATGATCCGGTGTCTTGGACCATTGAAAGCAGCCTCGACGGCAGCCACTGGACCACCATCGACCAACGAACGGATGCCGACGCCGCGATTCCAGAGACCGGCAACACGCTATCCGATCCGTTCCATCTGTTTGAAGTCCCGGAAATCTCGTCCTTCTCAACAGACTCCTGGATCGTCCAGCCGGGTGGTTCGGCCAACCTCTCGTGGTCCGTCGCCGGGGCGGAGTCGGTGAGCATCGACAATGGCATCGGGCCGGTCGGCTCGAACGGCTCGGTCCCGGTGTCGCCTGCCACCACCACGACCTACACGCTCAGCGCCGTGGCAAACGGAGTGATGGTCAGCCGTTCGGTGCGCATCTCGGTCGACAATGGCAACGGCCTCACGGGTTACGTGTACGATGATCTTCCCTACAGTCTGTTCTACACCCGCATCCAACCGATCACCAACCTCGAGCAGCAGGACACGCTTGCCGCGACGTTCATCCAGTCCGGTCCGATCCAGTATCCCGTCGCCGCGATGTACTCCCGGCAACCCGCCGATCTCCCGGGCCTCACTTCGCCAAACTCGTTCGCGGTGGTTTGGAAAGGCTGGTTCGACGCCACCATCGATGGTCCCGGAACCTACACGTTCGGCACTGCGAGCTCGGGAGGCAGCACGGTTTATCTCGATCTCAACAACGACGGTGACTTCGCCGATGCGGGTGAACTGGTGCTCAATAACAATCTGGTCGATGCCATCGACTCGCAGGGCAAGACCGCCAGTGTCAACCTCACGAGGGACTTCGTCCGCATCGCCGTCGGCTACTGGGAAAACGCCGGGTCGACCGAAAAGATGGAGATGCGCTTTGGTAAAGGCACCTCCGCCTTCAGGCAGCTTCAACTCGTCAGCGGCGACACCGGCCACTTCGTCACCGCGCAGCCCGCGGCTCCCTTCATCCGCGGGTCGATCTCCGCGAAGAAGATTGCGAAAGGCCAGCCGGTGACGCTCTCGTGGACCGTAGAAGGAGCCGACACGGTGGCGATCGACAACGGCATCGGGTCCGTCGTCTCCTCCGGCAGCCTCACGCGATATCCCCAGCAGACCACCACTTACGGCATCACCGCCACCGGATCCGGCAACACGAACGTTCGTAGCTTTACGGTGACAGTTACCAACGGCGGTCTGCTCGCCAGCACCTTCGACACCCTCCAAGGCGAAACCCTGCTGTTTCCGATCACCAACCTGCTTGCACAGACGCCCACCACGTCGTTCATGCAGAGCGAACCGGTGGATTATCCGACGCGTGACTCCTGGGTCGAGACACTCCCGGGCATCACGGATTGGGACAACTTCACTTCTCTGTGGCAGGGCGTGTTCAATCCGTCGGTCGATGGAATCGGCGACTACACATTCGGAGTCTACAGCGGGACCGGCTGCGTCATTTACATCGACCGCAACGCCGATGGTGATTTCGCCGACGCAGGGGAGAAGATCGTGGAGAGACGAGGGTTCAGCTGGGGCGGCTCCACCACCGCCACGGTCAATCTCGACAATCCCAACGGCCACCGCATCGCGATCGCGTTCACCGACGACGATCAGGGCGGACCCAAGACGTTCAGCGCACGGTTCAAGAAGGGGGCTGCGGTGCCCTATGGTTCACTCGACATCATCAGCGGCGACATGGCGCACTTCGTGCCCACCTTGGTCACTCCGCCTCCGCCGCCAACGGATCCCGTCATCACGGTCACCGGATCGATCTCCGCGTTTTCCGCGACCTATGGTTCCGCCTCACCGGTCTCCGCGGTCTCGATCTCCGCGGTGAACCTGGTGGAAGGTCTCGCCGTCTCGGCTCCGTCCGGATTCCAAGTCTCGACCGCCGCCGACTCCGGCTTTGCCGCCGGTATCAACGTGGGTGCCGCCGGAGCCTTGTCTCCGACGTTCGTCCATGTCCGCATGGACCCGGCCAACCCAGCCGGTGCGTACTCGGGGAGCGTCACGATCACCAGCAGCGGTGCGGTTAGCCGGACCATCGTGGTCTCGGGAACAGTCGCACCCAGAAGCCTGACGGTGATCGCGGACCCGATCTCCAAAATCTACGGAGGGGCCGATCCGGTGCTCACCTACAGCAGCAGCGGGCTGGTCGGCTCGGATGCATTGTCCGGAGGTCTCACGCGTCAATCTGGAGAAGATGTCGGAACCTACGCCATCAGCCTCGGCACCCTTGCCAACGCGAACTACTCGATCAGCTTCACTGGTTCGGATCTGTCGATCGCGCCGAAAGCACTGGGTGCTGCCGACATCACTTTCACGCGAAATGGCAACAGCTACACTGCCTCTGCTGATGGTGTCGGCGGATTCACCTACAGCTACTCGGGACGCAACGGCACGAGCTATGGGCCGAGTGCCGATGCGCCGTCGGCCGATGGTGATTACTCGGTGACGGCGACGGTGAACGATTCCAACTACAGCGGATCGAAGAGCGAAGACTTCAGCGTTGGAGCTGATGAGCCACACCCGGCGTTCAGCGTGACGAGCATCGCGATGGCGGGCACGGTCTGCACGATGGTGTGGGAGTCGCAGTCGGGCGCAACTTACATCGTCGAGGCCACGGACAATCCGGCCGACCCGCAATCGTGGGCTCCGCTGGGAGATGCCGTGTCGTCGCAGGGTGCCGCCACAACGCTTTCGGTGGACCTCGCCCAGACTTCTCATGCGGGATCGGCCAGACTCTTCATGCGCGTCCGGACCCAGAGCGCGGATTGATTTCAGCGCGGCAACTCTGATGCTTTCGTAGAGCATACAGTCCCTGTCGCCTGCTTGTCGGGCGGCAGGGATTTGTTGCGTGGGTGGAAAACGGATTCCCGAGGAGGCGTTCAAGCCGAAAACCGGTCGTCCCCCGGTGTTGCACCGGCGGTGAGGCGGGCGCGGCCGTTGGCGGCGAGATGGTTGAGGCAGGCGTGCACATCGGACGGGTCCGCGCCGAGTGCATCGGCGATCGCGGAAGCGCCGAGCGGCGTTGGGCCGAGCGCGGAGCGGGTCCGCGCCAGCAATGTGAGGAACTCGGCGGCGGCCTTCTTGCCTGCTTCCACGCCGGGCTGGTGATAGGCGTTGATGCGGACCAGTGAGGCGTGGAAGGAGACCGCGCGTTCGAACAAGGCGATGATTGCGCCGAGGTGGAATGCGGACACCTCGGGGATCGACACAAGCAGCGAGCGTCTGCCTGATTCGTGCAGCGCCTTGCGCGTGCCGCGCAGGAACCCCTGGAGATAATCGCCCGAGGTGACGCCGGACTCGACTTCGATCTCCGCTGCGGCGCATGCCCGGCGAACTTCGATGAAGCAGGCGAAGAAGTTGTCGACCCCGTCGCGCAACTGCTGGATGTAGGCGTGTTGGTCGGTGGACCCCTTGTTGCCGTACACGGTGAGCCCTTGGTGAACGACCTTGCCGTCGAGATCGAGGCGTTTGCCCAGAGACTCCATCACGAGTTGTTGGAGGTATCTGGGGAACAGGGCCAGTGAGTCTTTGTACGGCAGCACGACCATGTCTTTCGCGCCCCTGCCGTTGGTCGCATGGAGCCAGGCAAGGGCCATCGTCATCGCCGGATTCTCCAGTGCGGATTCGCGCCGGGTCTCGACATCCATTGCCGCGGCACCTGCGAGCAGCGCGTCGATGTCGATGCCCTGCAGCGCGGCGGGCACGAGCCCGACGGTCGACATCACCGAGGTGCGTCCGCCGATCCAGTCTTCCATCGGAAACCGTGCGATGAAGTGGTGTTCGAGCGCGTAATGGTCGAGCTGTGACCCGTTGCCGGTGATGGCCACGGCGTGCGCGCCGAAGTCGAGGCCCTCCGCTTCCCAAGCGGCCTTGGCCACCAGCATGCCGTTGCGGGTTTCGGGCGTGCCGCCGGATTTGGAAATGACCAGCACGAGTGTGCGGTCGAGTCCATGGCACCGCAGTCCGGCGATCACCGCGTTCATGCCGTCGGGATCGGTGTTGTCGAAAAACGCCAGTGGCATCTGCGCCTCGCGGCCGAGCGCGCCGGCAAGCAGTTGCGGACCCAGTGCGGAGCCACCGATGCCGATGAGCAGGATCCGCTCGAAGCCGGATCCGCCGGGTGCGCGGATGCGGCCGTTGTGAACGTGGGCCGCGAATTCCCGCAGCGAGGCGAGCGGGTGAAGGATCGCCTCGCGCAGTTGCGGATCGGGTGCGAGCTGTGGTGCGCGCAGCCAGTAGTGGCCGACCCTGCGTTGTTCGTCAGGGTTGGCGATCGCGCCGGCTTCCAGTGTCCGCATCTCGGCGAATGCATGGGCGACACGCGGGCCCATCGAGGTGATGAACTCTTCGTCCATGCCCATCAGCGAGGCATCGAGATCGATCCCGAGTCCGGGCAGGCGTACGTACGGATGCGGTGAGAATGGCCGGTTCATGCGGGGCCAAGCAAAACCGATGGACGGCCGGGTGGCAAGAATGCCTCGCCCGAAGGACTGATGCGGATGATCCGCTGCCGGATCACGCGGCAAGTCAGGCCTTGGCTGCGGCCGTGCGCGCCTTGCGGATCATGCTTTGCACGGTCTCGGAAGGTTTCGCACCCACGGCCAGCCACTTGTCGGCGAGCGCCAGATCAATCGAAAAATTGTCGCTCTCCTTGAGCGGATCGTAGCTGCCCAATTGCTCGATGTATCGGCCGTCGCGGCGCTTGCGGCTGTCGATGGCGACGATCTTGTAATACGGGCGGTCCTTGGTGCCCTTGCGGGTGAGGCGGAGTGAGACGGACATGGCTTCTTGACTGGCGGGGGCGAAACGTGGGGGATCCCGCAGTCCTTGCCAAGGGAAAAGTGCCCGAATGCCCGGATTTTCCAGACGTTTTGCGGGTTGCCTCAGCGATGGCCCGTCAGCCGTCCATGGTCATCCGTTGTTTTTGGTCATCGCCAGCGCAAGGAATAGCGGAAATTCGGCGGCGGCCCGGCGTTCCGCGCGGCCGTGCGGGCCATGGGACGTCGGCTTGCGGTGGCTGAGCAGCTCCTCGCAGCCGGTGATCCGCAGGCCGGCCCCGGCGATCGCGCGGATCAGGTCGGCGAGCGGCCGATGGTGGAACACCGTGGTCGGGCTGTGCGCCTTGCCGGGGTGGGTGGTCACCTCGATGTCCTGCGGAGTGGCATAGGCATCGATCCTGCGGAACTGCAGGTGATGATCGGCGTCCCAGCCCCAGTGGCTGCGTTTGGGAATGCGGAAGCACGGGTGCATGAGTACGATGACCGCGCGTCCGCCGACGCGCAGCGAGCGGGCGAGGTTGGAAAAGAGCGCGTCGATGTCGGCCACATCATGAACCGCCATCAAGCAGGCGGCCGCGTCAGATGAACCATCGGCCCAAGAGGCGGGTTCGCAAACGTCGGCAACGTGAAACCGTGCGATGCTCGTACCGGCGTGACGTTGTCTGGCGGCGCGGACCAGTTGCGCGCTGGCGTCGATGCCGGTGTAGCGTGCGATGCCCGCCTCGACGAGCGGCCGGACCAACACTCCTTGGCCGCAGCAGAGGTCGATGACGGATTCGCCTGGCTGTGCTGCGAGCAGGCGCAGGGCGGCGGGGAGGATGACGTGCCGATGGTAGTCCGATCCGGATTCGCCGACGAGTTTGTCGTACCAGGCCGCGACAGCGTCCCAGCCGGTGGAGGTGCCCGCCGGTTGTGGGCGCGCCGGTGGTTTCGGCCCGTGGGGCGCGCGGGGTCGGCCGTCCTTGCGGCGCTGCTCGTTGCGGCTCATTGACCCGCCTGCTGTTCCAGTTCCTTCGTTCTGGCTTCGAAGAAGTCCCTGGCTCTGAGGGCTTCGTCGAGTTGGCGCTTCAAGGTTTCGACATCGGCCGCCTCGGCGTCGCCGCGCGCGGCGAGTTCGCGGCGCAAGCGGTCGACTTCACCGGAGAGCGCGTCGCGCTGGGTGCGCAACGATTCGGTTTCCTGCTGGAGGGTGTCGGAGCGGGAGGTGGCGCTGAGTGCTTTTGCCAGTTCGGAGCGCAGGCGATCGAGTTCAAGCAACAGCGACTTGCGCGTTTGTTCGCCGCGCAAGAGTTCCTCGTTCTTCGAGGACAGCACGGCCTCCTTCTCCATCAGTGAGTTGCGGAATGTGGTGGCAAGTGCAACCATCGTGTCGGCATCGCGCCGCATGCGCTGGGCGACCTGGTCCACCGGTTCGGCAGTGCCTTCCATCGGTCGTAGTCCCATCGACGCGCGGCGCGCGTTGATCTCCGCCTCGGCCGCACCGATTTCCGCCTTGAGCGCGCGGATTTCATCCTCACCGGGTGCGCCGCCCTGTCGGCCACGCAGCATCATCGTCACCAGCACCGCCAGCAAGCCGACCGCCAGCAAGGTCAACCACATCGATGATGGATTCTGGCGGGCGGTTGGTTCGGACGGCGCAGCGGCTGAACCATGATCATCGGGCTTCCCCTCGTCGGATGCGCTCATGTGCCGATCCTGCGCGCCGGGTGGCGGTACTGTCAATGCGCGTGAGGATGGGGCAGGGAGCTCCAGCACGGATGTCGGCAGCTACAGCGGTGATCCGTGGAAGAGGGTTGAACCGCCAAGACGCCAACTGCGCCAAGAGGGAGATGGATGATCATGAGATGTGCGGGATGGGATGACGGGTGGCAGCTCGGACTTGAAGCGGTAGGTGAGCGTGGCACCACGCGGGCCGATGTCGCTGTTCGGTTCGCCGAGCCAAGGATTCAGACGCGCCCGGATCAGGTCGAGTGTGCTGGTAGCTCGCGAAAGCGGAGAAAGGCCGTCTCCGGGGCATTGCCCTTGCCCCTGCGTGAAGCGGCGGCACCTCCTGACGTGAAGGCGGTCTTCCTGGACATCGACTCGCCCGGAGTGCCCGAACCGGCCGCGTCAGCCGTCCTCGAGCAGGCTGAGGAACTGGGACGGATGGGTGAAGAGGTGCTCGGGTTTTTCCGCTGCGAGCGATTCGAGGGAATTGAATCCCCAGGTGACCGCGGCCATCGGGATGCCCGCTTTGCGCGCCGCCTTGAGGTCGCGGAGTTCGTCGCCGATGAACAGGATTTCCTCCGGGCGCAGCGAGAAGGTCTTGCGGATCGCGCGCAGGTGCTTGGCCTTGCCGGTGAGTTTCGAGGTCGAGGAGATGAAATCGAAGTGCTCGCGCAGATCGTTGGCGCGGAGGAACAGATCGACGTTGGCGGCGCTGTTGGAAGTGAGGATGCCGAAACGTTCGACGTGCGGGCGCAGTCGATCGATCGCCTCGTGCATGCCGTCGATGGCACCGATGGCGCTGATGCGCTCGCGCAACAGCGAGGTGCCGCGGCTGATCAGCGCGGGGACGCGTCGTTTGGGAATGCCGAGGTGGTCGAGCAGTTGCCGCAGCGACAGGTGGCGCAACTGCGGCAACTCAGCCTCCTCGATCGGGCGCAACCCGTAATCCGGCGCGATCCCGTTGTAGATCCGCCGCGTTTCGCCGAGCGTGTCGGCGATCGTTCCGTCGAAATCGAAGACCAGCGAGCGATACTTCATGGTGACGGGTTATGCTCGCACAAGCCGTCGTCGCTGGCGAGCTTCAGATTCGGATCAATATCTTCGTCGAGCGGCGAATGTCGTCCCTCGTGGTGTCGGAGCAGCGCGGCAAATCCGATCATCGCCGCGTTGTCGGTGCACCAGCGCGGATCGGCCGCGGTGAATGCCAGACCGGCGTCGCTGCAGGCCGTTGCCAGTGCCGAGCGCAGCGGCCGGTTGAGGCTCACGCCGCCGGACACCGCGACGCGGGTGTGCCCGGTCGCTGCCGCAGCGCGCAAGGTCTTGCCGACGAGGATTTCGATCACGGCTTGTTGAAACGAGGCGGCGATGTCGGCGACCGGTGGCGGACCCGTGAGATCGCGCAGCGTGTAGAGCACCGCGGTTTTTAATCCGGAAAACGAGAAGTCGAAATGGTCGGTGGCGAGCATCGAGCGTGGGAATGCGAAGGCCGCGGGGTCGCCGTCGCGCGCCGCTTGTTCAATCTCGGGCCCGCCGGGGTAGGGCAGGCCGAGCATTTTGCCGACCTTGTCGAACGCCTCGCCCGCCGCGTCGTCGCGGGTGCCGCCGAGCCTGCGGTAGCGACCCGCGCCCGCGACGTCGATGAGCAGCGTGTGACCACCCGAAACGATCAGCGCGAGATGGGGTGGGACTTCGCTGATGTCGATGAACGGCGAAAGCAAGTGGCCTTCGAGGTGGTTGACTCCGATGAACGGCCGGTCGAGCGCGCAGGCCATGCCTTTGGCCGCGCTGGTGCCGACGAGCAGAGACGAGGCGAGACCAGGTCCGCTGGTCGCCGCGAACGCGTCGATCTCGCCGATCGCGGTGCCCGCTTGGTCCAGCGCGCGGCGGATCAAGCTGTCGAGGCGCAGCGAGTGATCGCGCGAGGCGACCTCGGGCACCACGCCGCCGTGCTCGCGGTGCAGGGCGATTTGCGAGGAGATCTCCGATGCGAGGATTTCAGCGCGATGGCCCGTCAGGCCGCGTATCACCGCCACCGCGGTTTCATCGCAAGACGTCTCGATGGCGAGGAGAGTGGCCACGGCAGGATCCCTAAGCGGCGATGCCGGTCGTGCCGATGCAAAAATCGTGAAATGCGGAGGCGGAAAGTCCTGCCCACCATTCACTCACGCGTCGTCGCGCTCGAGCAACACCTCGTTGCCGAGCACGACAAGGTCGACACTGCCGCGCAGGGTCCGGCCGAGGAACGGCGTGTTGGCCGACCTCGACCGCATGAATCCGCGATCGAAAGTGGTGTCGCGCGACGGATCGAACAGCAGGAAATCCGCCGGTTCGCCCTCGGCGACGCGTGCGGGCGCGAGGCACATCAGCCGACGCGGTTCCGCGCTGTAGCGTTTCACCAGCAGGTCCCAGCCGAACACCTGCTTCGAGACGAACGCGTCATGAAGCGAGACCAGCGCGGTTTCGAGGCCGGTGACCCCGTTGGGCGCGCTGGCGAAGTCGAGCGACTTCTCAAACGCGGTGTGCGGCGCGTGGTCGGTGGCGATCAGATCGATGGTGCCGTCGATGAGTCCCTCGATGAGCGCCTCGTTGTCCGAGCGGGTGCGCAGCGGCGGGTTCATCTTGTAGGCCGTGTCGAAGTCGCCGATGTTGTCCTCGGTGAAGAGCAAATGGTGCGGCGCGGCTTCGGCGGTCACCCTCACGTCGCCGCGTTGTTTCCACCAGCGCAGCGTCTCGACGCCCATGCGGGTCGAGACATGCTGGATGTGGAGGTGCGCTCCCGCCGCGCGGGCGAGGCGGATGTCGCGGTCGATGATGATTTCCTCCGCGCAAGCGGGTGTGCCGCGGATGCCGAGCCGGTAGCTGGTGGGGCCGTCGTTGAGCGCACGCGGTCCCGCCAGCGACGGTTCCTCGCAATGGCTGGCGAAGAACATGCCGAACTCGCCGGCATACTGCATCGCGTGGAGCAAGAGCGCGGCGTCGGCCGTCGTGTCGCCGTCGTCGGTGAGCATCCGCACGCCGAGCGCGCGCATGCCGTCGATCGCGGCCAGCTCGCGTCCCTCGCGGCCCTTGGTGACGCAACCTGCGGTGAGGACGCGGACCGGAGACGCGCGGCGCGCGCTTTCGAGGACCTGGGCGACGATCTGCGGGCTGTCGATCGCCGGGCGCGTGTTGGGCATCATCACCACGCCGGTGACGCCGCCGTTGATGGCCGCGGCGCATCCGCTAGCGATGCATTCCTTGTTTTCGAATCCGGGTTCGCGGAAGTGCACATGCGCGTCGAACATGCCCGGCATTGCGATCCGTCCGCGCGCGTCGATCGTGCGCGCGCCCTCCGGCGCTTCGAGCCCTGTGCCGATCCGCGTGATCCTGCCGTCCTCGACGAGCAAATCGGCCTCGGTCAGGGCGGGGGAGTCCTCCGAGGCGATCCGTGCGTGGGTGATCAGGAGTTTCATCGGAGGCAGCGCCACGATTGCGGCCCTCACCGCGGCGATCAAGTCGATTGTCCGCCGATTCGGATTGCCGCACCCCCGCTTTGTGTGGGATCGCTTGGTGATGCCTGCCAAACCGATCATTCCCGCCGGATTTCCCATTGGCAGGCTCGGCAACCAGCACATCGCATCGGTGCTCCGCCCGGAATTGAAATGCGTGCCGCTGCCCGGACGGGCGATCCGTCAGCTCGATTCGTTCACCAATGCCAGGACCTTCTCGCGGCGGATCCGCTCGCAACCGAAACGCTTCATCGGTGTGGCCGAGGGCGATTCGTGGCTCGATTACCTGCCCGCTTATTTCGATCTCGATTTCTGCAATGGCGATCTGCTCGGTGAACTCAACCATCATCCCGACCTCCATGTCTTCTAGCTCGCGCGCGCCGGCGACACGCTCGAGGACATCGCCTACGGTCCGCGCGGCAGCGGAGAAAACCTCAAATTGCTGGTCGATGCGATCCGCCGCTTCGACGCTCGCTTTATCCTGCTCTCGGCTGGTGGCAACGACATTGCCGGACCGGAGCTTGAGCGGCTGCTTCATCCGTTGCACGAGGCGCCCGATCCGAAGATGCCGGTGATCGAGGCCATGGAAGACTGGATGCTCGGCAGGCAGTTCGCCGACCGATTTCATCACATCCTCGACGCGGTGAGGCGCGCTTCATCCGAGGTGGTCGTGTTCATCCATGGCTACGACTATCCCGTGCCCGACGGACGCGGCGTGCTTCAACTGCCGTTCGGCTTCCGCTTCGCCGGTCCCTGGCTCAAGCCTGCGTTCGACAACAAAGGGATCCCCGACACCGATACCCGCCAACGCGTGGTCCGCCGGCTCATCGACCGCCTCAACACGACGCTCGCCGGGATCGCGCGCGACCGCAGCGACGGGCGGGTCCATCATATCGATTTGCGAGGCACGCTGACTGCGAAACGCCCGGGCCACCGCCGCGACTGGGCCGACGAACTGCACCCGACCGGGCGCGGCTGGAGCCGGATTGCCGGGAAGATGGCCGAAGTCATCGTCTCGCTGATGAACCAACGGGGGAGTTTGCCGCCATGAAACTTGTATCCTGAATTGTATATCGATTCGGATTGACTATGGAGCAGGTCATGGCAGGGTCGTCGGTAAGGAGCGTATGTATCCGGATATTGTTGATGGCTGGAAACCATCTCTTTTCGATAGAAAAACAGAAAACCCACCGATCTACTCGTTTCGATCATGAAAAAAAACCGCCGCCATGTCCGCCGCCTCGCGCTGATGAGTGCCGTCTCCGTCGTTCCCGCCGCCGTGCATGCGGACGACATCATCGACCGGATTGAGGCCGATCTCAATGACGCCCGTTTCGAGACCGGCACCAGTGCCCAGATCGTGTCGGGTCCCACCGCCAACGGCGGAGGCGTGTTCATCGGTCGCCAATACTACGGAAACGGCCTCGGCCATTACGTCGTGCCGTTCGCGCTGCCGGACTACGGTCCCGGAACCTTCTCGCAGGTCAGCGTTTCCTTCCGTGCGGAAGGCGAGGATTTCTACTCGGAGAATCCCGCCGATCCCGACGGCCCGCCGATCTACAACGGATCGTCGAAGGTCAGCATCAGTGCCAATCTCTTCGCCATCCCCGGCGCGCGCAACAGCAGCGTGACGATCGAAAGCGACGTCAACGACGGCACCAACAACCACATGTCGCGTGGCACCTTGGTCCAATCGAATTTCTTCGAGGCCAATGTGACGTCCACCAACACCTTCACCACCAGCGATCCGGGTTCCGCCGCCGCGCTTTCGCAGTGGCTCAACGACGCGTACCTCTACGGCGAAAATGCCTATCGCTATGTGTTCCTGCGCATCAGTCCGACCGTGCTCTCGCCCAATAACCTCGGAGCTAACAATGATCCGGACGAAGGCTTTGCGATCACCGCGGCGAATTACTGGAACAAGAGTTTCACGCCTTACCTCAGCTACACGTTCACACCCGCCGACTTCCGCGCGCCCTACGTCAACCAATTCGCGGCGTCCCCGGCGGTGATCCTCGACGGCGGCAGCTCGACGCTGAGCTGGGATGTCTCGGGCGACGGCGTCACCATCACCATCGACGACGGGCCGGGCGGCATCGCCCCGGTCACCGCGACGGGCAACAGCGGCTCGCTCGCCGTGACGCCGTCCGCCACCACCACCTACACGCTCAGCGCGGTCAACAGCTTCGGCGACCAGGTGCGGACCGCAGTCGTCACGGTGCGGCTGCCCGAGACGCTTCGCCTCAATGCGCTGACCCAGGATGCGTCGTTCGGCACCAGCACCACCACCGGCGCGGTGATTGGCGGACCCGACGAGGTCGACGACGCCTGGCCGCTCATCCACGTGGGCGAGAAGTACTACGGCGACGGCAACCGTCACTACGTCGTGCCGTTCCGCCTTCCTGAAAACCTCGGCACCGGCGGATTCAGCAATGTCCGCGTATTCATGCGCCCGACGAGCGGTGAGCCAAGCTCCAGCTCCGGCCCGGCGAATTTCAACGTCAACCTGTTCGCGCTTCCCGACGCCCGCGACTCGGCCAACACGCTGCGCACCGACGTCGGCGACGGCATCGACGACTTCTTCACCCGCGGCACGCTGATCAAGGAGGACTGGTGGACCCCGTCCACGCCGCTCGGTCTGATGGCCAACACCGGCGCATCAGGTGACGCGATGGACCGGCTGTCCGACTGGCTCACCGAGGCCTATGGAAATGGCGAGAACGCCGGCAAGTATGTCTTCCTCCGCCTGAGCCCCGACGTGCTCAACGTGTCCGGCTACCGCGGCTACCGCGTCAGCACCGCCAACAATCCGACTTCGACGAACCGACCCTACATCACCGCCGTCTTCGATCCGTCGATCGTCGGTCCGCCCGCGATCGCGTTCAGTGCAAATCCCACGGCGGTCAACAGCGGCGAGTACTCCACCTTGAGCTGGACGATCTCCGGTGCCGACAGCGCGAGCATCACGCCCGACATCGGGTCGGTGAATCCCGCGTCCGGCGCGGTCACGATTTCCAACATCACCAGCACGCGGACCTACACGCTCACTGCCACCGGTCCCGCTGGCACACGCAGCAAGACCGTCTCGATCGGCATCATCGGCCAGGGACCTTACCGCTACTACCGCTTCGTGCCTGTCGCCAACCGCGGCTATTCCAACGGTGGTGAGGAAAGAAACGTCCAGCTTACCGAATTCCAGATGGTCGACATCAATGGGGTCTGGATCTCCGGCGCGGTTGCCAGTTCGCCCGAGGGCAACTGGATGAACAACGAGGAACCGGCGAAGGGGAGTGACGGCAGCACCGAGACGAAGTGGAATGCCTCGCGTAACTTCGAAGGACCGCTCCCGACCTTGGTGCTCGATCACGGGACTCCGACCGTGGTGTACGGCTATCGTTGGGCGACCGGCAATGACGCGCCGCAGCGCGATCCGGTGAGCTGGCGAGTCGAGGGAAGCAACAACCTCACCGACTGGGACCTGCTTGACGAACGCAGCAACCATCCGGTGACGCTCTCGCGCAGCACATACCTCGACCGGTTCCTCATCGCTCCGTTCGACGGCTCGCCCCAAGCGAGCCTCAAGGTCGGCCCCGCCAGCGTCACGCCGGGCGAGCCGGTCACACTGAGCTGGGAGGTCGTCGGTAATGCCACCGCAATCAGCATCACCCCGGGATTCCCGACGCTTTCGTCCACCGGCATCCGCACGGTCTATCCGACCGAGGACACGACCTACACGCTGACCGCGACGAATGCCAACGGCAGCTCGACCTCGTCCTCGAGTGTCACCGTCGCCACCAGTGGCATGCTCGGCGCGACCTATCAGACGTTCCACAACAACGACTTGCAGCAGTCGGTCAAGCCGATCGCCAACCTGTTCGCGATCGAGCCCGACGGATTGTTCAACGAGCGCGGACCGATCCGCTACGGCAGCGGCGAGGGTGCCGACGGCATCTTCAACGCCGCGTTTCCGTCGATCACGCGCAACGACCGCTTCATCGTGCTCTGGCGCGGCTGGCTCAACACCGCGCAGATCGGGCTGGGCGACTACACGTTCGGCCTTGGCAGTGACGACGGCAGCGTGCTCTATCTCGACCTCAACGAGGACGGCGATTTCGCCGATGCGGGTGAATTGGTCGTCGACAACACGTCGTGGATCAACAACCGCACCGCGACCGTCAACATCAGCCGCGAAGCGGTGCAGTTCGCCATCGCCTACTACGACGACGGCGACAGGGAACTCATGCAGGCGCGCTATGCCAAGGGCGCAAGCCGCCCTTATCAGGATCTTGCCGACTTCAGCGGCACCAATGTCAACATCACCCCATACAAGCCGCTCACCGGCCTGCCGATCATCAATTCCTTCACCGCGACTCCGGATTCCACTACCGCCGGATCATCCGTCACGCTCGCATGGTCGGTGCTCAATGTCGACGGCGTCAGCATCGACAACGGTGTCGGCACGATCGCGGCACCGACGACCAGCACCACGGTCACTCCGTCGGCCAACACGACTTACACGCTTACCGTGTCCAACGAACTCGGCACCCGCACCGCTAGCGTGAGCGTCGCGGTGATCGTTCCGGCCGATCCGCTGGTCTACACCTTTGACGACAGGACACTTCAGGGCTGGACCGACCTCACCGTGCCCAACACCAACAATGGTCCGCGTTACTGGACCGCCGCGGACAGTGCGCCCAGCGGCATTTGGAACCAGGGCGGCAAGCAGTCCGGTGCCGGTGCGGTCGAACTCGCGCGGAAGAGCAGCACCTCCGAGGACGATCCGCATCCGCGTCTCCTGTTGCGCTCGCCGGAATTTTCGCTCAACGGCAGCGGTGACCTCACCGTCTGGCTCAATGGCGGCACCGGGTCCGGATCCGTCATCGGCCTCACCGATGCGACCTTGCCCGCGAATTCTTCCAACCCCGGGTTCATGGGCATCGCGCTGCGCGGCGTGACCACCGGCACCTACCTCCTCGAGGCACGCAAAGCCAGTGAGGGCGGCTGGCAGAAGGTCACCATCGCCGCCAGCCAGTTGGCGGGGCTTCCGCAGGACCACCCGTATACGCTCGACCTGATCGACATCGGTCACGGCGGATGGGGATGGGTGACGATGGACAGCGTCAGCATCCCGGGCACCACCGACATTCCGGGCATCCCGCGGATCAAATCGTTCACCGCCTCGGCGTTGAATGTGCTCTACGGTGAGGCGCTCGTCCTCTCATGGGACGTCGAGGAGGCCCAAAGCGTATCGATCAGCGATGGCGGGGGAACCGGACTGCCCGTCACCGGCACGGTCATCGTCAGCCCCTACCAGACCACCACCTACACCCTCACCGCCGCCGGAGCAGCGGCCAATCGCACCGCCACGGTCACGGTGAATGTCCAGACACGGGTGACGAATGTCGCGTCGATCGGCAATCACAGTTTTGAAATTGACCGCAACCCGTCTGCCAACGGCGCGTTCGGCAGCGGTGACCTCACGGATTTGGCGAAAACCACACCCACTGGTTGGCAGGTGATCGCCACGGACAACACGCAGCAGACCGTCAATACCAACGAGATCGCCTTCGGCTACCTGAACATCGTCCCATCGGATCCCGCTGTCGGCACCACTCCGGTGCCGCAGGCAATCAATCTGTGGGCCGGCTCGGCGATCGGCCAGATCAGCAACATCGCCTGGTCGAGCCTCAAAGTTGGGGATATCATCCGTCTGGTCGTCGCCACTGGCGACCGCAACGTCAATGCGCCGTCGGGTGCTCCGTACTATGCGGACGATTCGTTCTTCGGCCTCACCAACGGCCTCGCCGGCCACGGTGGCGCGCCGACCTCCGCCAACTACTACACGTCGTGGATCACCAACGTCGTGGTGAAAAGCCCGCAGGTGGGCACGCCGCCGACCGGCTTCAAGGGCGGCACGATGGGCGATCTCACGCTCACGCACACGGTGACTTCCGCCGACCTCGCCCGCAGCGGCAACATCGGCGTGTTCATCGCCTCGATCGGCGATCGCGCGAATACCTCGACCGGCCTCACTGCCCAGGCCCAGAGCTTCTGGGACAACGTGCGCCTTTCGGTGGAGACCGACCTCATCGGATCCAGTCCGACGGTGGCTTCATTCACCGCCACGCCCTCGACGATCGCCTCCGGCATGAGCAGCACGCTTTCCTGGAATGTGATCAACGCGACTTCTGTGAGCATCGAGGGCGTCGGCACCGGGCTGCCGCTGCTGGGAACCGCCACGGTCACGCCGACCGCGACCACCAATTACGCGCTCACCGCCGAGAACAACAACGGCACCACCACCGCCAGCGCGACCGTCACGATCAACAACAACGTGCTCATGGGCCGCACCTTTAACACGATTGATGAAAGCAGTTACCTCAGCCCGATCGCCAATCTGATCAACCTGATTCCCTCGGCAAGCGGGAGCTTCACCCAGCTCGGCGCGATCCGTTACGACGAGGATCCTTCCACCACCTTCCCGTCGCTCACGACCCTCAACGGACTCACCGATGGCGACAGCTTCACCGTGCTGTGGACCGGCTGGTTCGACGTGCGTGTCGAGGGCAAGGGGTACTACACGTTCGGAGCGAAATGCGACGACCGCTGTGTCATCTATCTCGATCTCAACGAGGACGGCGACTTCGCCGATGCGGGTGAGCGCGTCGTCAATGCCGGGCTGCTCGAAGAAACCACCGGCACCGTGAACTTGCTGATGGACTATCTGCGCTTTGCGATCGCCTTCCAGGAGGTTGGCGGCGGCCAGTTTGTCGATGCCCGCTATGGCAAGGGGCAGAGCCTCCAGTGGTCGGCCCTCGGCCCGATCACCGGATCGAGTGGCGTGTTCGTCGGTGCTTCGCCGGGTGTGGAGCCGCCGATCATCACCTTCACCGCAAGTCCGACCGCGATCACCAGCGGCGGCGCGTCCACGTTGTCGTGGACGGTGGACAACGCCACCTCGGTGAGCATCAGTGGTCTGAGCGGCCCCTTCGGTCTCAGCGGTACACGTGTCGTTTCGCCGACCGCGAGCACCACCTACACGCTCACCGCCACTGGTGCCGGCGGTACCCGCACCGCCAGTGCCACGGTCGATCTCTTCGCCTCGGGATCATTCCGCTATTACCGCTTCGTGCCCCTTGCGCTGCGCGATTCCAACGCCGGCATGGTGCAGATCTCCGAGTTCCAGATGTTGAACAACGGAGTGCGCATCAGCGGTGCGACCGCATCCAACCCCGGCGGAAATTTCCCCGGCAGTGAAAGCCCGGCCCAAGCCAACGACAACGATGTCTCGACCAAGTGGCTCGATTTCAACATCCAACCGCTCGTGCTCGACTTCGGCACTGCGGTGAATGCCAACGGCTACCGCTGGGCGACTGCAAACGACTCGGACGGCCGCGATCCGGTTTCGTGGCGCGTCGAAGGCAGCACCAACGGCACCAGCTGGGCGGTGCTCGATCAGAAGATGAACCAGACGGTCACTTCGAGTCGCAGCACGTACCTGACCAACATCGCACTGGGTGGTGGCGGCGGATCTGCCGCGCCGACCGTCGCCTTCAGCGCATCGCCGACCACGATCAGCCCGGGTCAGAGTGCGACGCTGGCCTGGAGCGTGGCGAACGCGAGCACACTGAGCATCAGCCCGAGCCTCGGCGTGACGATCGGTGCCGAGGGTAGCGCCACGGTCACACCGTCGCAAAGCACCACCTACACGCTCACCGCAACCAACGCCACGGGCACCACGACCAAGGAGGTCACCGTGGTGGTAAACCTGCCCTCGACCGGCACGACTGTGTCATTCGACTTCGACGACGGCACGTTCCAGGGCTGGAGCTACGCGCCGAAAGGCAACACCGGCACCAGCGGCTTCCTCACCACGCGCGGCACGGGAGACACGCATGCCGGCAATGGTGCCGTGCGATCGACGTATCACGACGCTTCGCACCCGACGATGATCCTGCGCTCGCCGCAGTTCAAACTCAACGCCGCGGGCGACCTCACCATTTGGCTCGCCGGCGGCGGGCACACCAGCTCGCTCAACGGCACCTTCGTTGCCGATCTCCCGGCCAACAGCTCGGAGCCCGGATTCCAGGGGGTCGCGTTGCGCAACACCAACACCGGCAAATACGTGCTCTCCGGCCAGAAGACCAGCGACGGCAACGACTACCAGCAGATCACCTTCACCAAGGCGCAACTCGACGCACTGAGCCGCACCGCATTCTTCACGCTCGACATCATCGATCAGGCGCACGGCGGCTGGGGCTGGCTTGCGGCCGACACCGTGACGATCCCCGGCACGTTCGGCGCGCGCATCACCGCGTTCACCGCGAGTCCGGATGTGGTGCTCTCGGGCGGATCGAGCACGCTTGCATGGAACGTCACTGAAGCCACCTCCGTGAGCATCGACAACGGCATCGGTACCGTCACCGCCAGCGGCACGCGCGGCGTCAATCCGACCGCCACCACCACCTACACGCTGAGCGCCACCGGCACCACCGGCACGATCACCCAGTCGGTCACGGTCACCATCGCGGCCGGCGGACTCAACGGAAAAACCTTCGACACGCTCAGCGGATCGGGTCAGCTCGACCCGATCGCCAACCTGATCAACGCCACGCCGAGCGGCACCTTCGTCCAGACCGGCGCGATCTCGTATCCCAATGGCATGATGCCCGCATTGCCGGGGATCACCGACGGCAGCGACTTCTCCATCCTGTGGACCGGATGGTTCGATGTGAACGTCGACGGCCCGGGCAGCTACACGTTCGGTGTCGGCTCGGACGACGGCAGCGTGATCTACCTCGACCTCAACGACGACGGCGACTTCGCCGATGCCGGGGAGAAGATCGTCAGCACCGGTGGCGGAGGCAATGCCACCAGCGGATCGACAGGCACGGTGAATCTTCAAATGGACGCGGTGCGCATCGCCATCGGATTTTATGAGGGAGGTGGCGAAGACATCATGTACGCCAAGTTCAAGAAAGGAAGTGGACTGGCCTACACTTCGCTGGATCCGGTCAGCGGCCTCACCGGCCACTTCACGCCGACCCAGCCGGTCAGCGACGCGCCGGTGATCAACAGCTTCAGCGCGAGCGCCGGTTACATCGAGGCCGGCGACGACACGACACTGTCCTGGAACGTCTCGAACGCATCTTCGGTCTCGATCGACAACGGCGTCGGCACCGTCTCCGCCAGCGGATCGGCCACGGTCAGCCCGGCACAGACCACCACCTACACGCTCACCGCGACCGGCAACGGCAAGACCCGCACACGCTCGGTCACCGTGTCGATCCTGCAGTCCGCCGCGTTCCGCTACTACAGCTTCAAGCCGACGGCGCTGCGCAATCCCAACGACAACAGCGTCTCAATCGCCGAGTTCCAGATCCTGTTCAACGGATCACGGGTCGGCGGCGCGCTCGCCAGCTCGCCCGGTGGCAATTTCCCGGGCGGTGAAAGCCCGGCCCAAGGCAACGACAACAGTCTCGACAGCAAGTGGCTCGACTTCACCAAGACCAATGCGCGGCTTGTGCTGGATTTCGGCACGATCACCGCCGCCAACGGCTACCGCTGGTACACCGCCGGTGATTCGGGCGGACGCGACCCGGTCGGCTGGAAAGTCGAAGGCAGCCACGACGGGACCACGTGGTTCACACTCGACGAAAAGACGGCGCAGAACGTGCCGGACAGCCGCAAGCTGCTGGTGGGTCCCTACGAGTTCGCCACGGTCCCGGAGGCAAACAGCCCGATCCTCTCTGGCTTTGCCGCGAGCCCGGTCAGCATCCTCGCGGGCTCGAGCGCGACCTTGTCCTGGGCGGCTCTCTTTGCCGACATCCTGACCCTCAATCCGGGAAGCATCAACGTCACTGGACTCAGTTCGTACGTCGTGACGCCGTCCGAGACGACCACTTACACGCTGACCGCCGTCAACGCGGTAGATTCGACGACCGCATCGACCACCGTGGTGGTTGCCAGCGGATTTCCGGTGACCTTTGATTTCGACGACGGCACGTTCCAGTATTGGACGAACCTGTCGGTGCCGAACACAGGCAGTGGTCCGCAGAACCTGACGACCGGAAGCGGCAAAGGAAACCAGCAGGCCGGCCCGGGCGCGGTGCGTCAGATCATCGCCGGCGGCAGCGAGGATTCGCCACATCCGACCTTCCTGCTGCGCTCGCCGGAGTTCGAGCTCAATGGCAGCGGCAACCTCACTGCTTGGCTTGCGGGCGGCTCCGTATCCGGAGTGAATCTCGCGGGCACCGCGGTTTCGGCCTTGCCGGCCAACACGACCGAACCCGGGTTCCAAGGCATCGCGCTGCGCAATGTGAACACCGGTACCTATGTGCTCTCCGCCACAAGAACCGGTGAAGGTGATGACTATCAACAAGTGGTCTTCACCTCGTCGCAACTCGCGTCGCTCGATCCATCGGCCACTTACACGCTTGATTTCATCGACCAAGGTCACGGCGGATGGGGCTGGGTCGTGATGGACACCGTGACGATCCCCGGATCCACGCCCGGAAGCGGTGGCGGTGGCGGTGGTGACAACGGAGGCGGTGAACCCGTCACCATCGAGCCGTTCCAAATCACCAGCATCACCATGCAAGGCACAGTGTGCACCATGGCTTGGGAATCGCAGGTGGGTGCGACCTACACGATCGAGGCGACCGACGATCCGGCCGATCCGCAATCGTGGACGCCGGTGATGATTGAGATCGCTCCATCGGGTACCGGCACCAACAGCATGAGCATCGACCTCGCCGGCACAGCCCATGCGGGTGTGGCCAGGTTGTTCATGCGCGTGAAAGCCACGACTGCCGCCGACAACTGATCCGTCGGCATCGGGCGGGGCAAGCGGCTGTGCTTGTCCCGCTCACCGGCTATCGTGGTGCGCCGCCAGATCCGCGTTCAGCGGATTTCCGTCAGCCGCGTCTTCATTGAGCAACCGTGAGAATCGCCGGATGCCGAGGCAGCATCCGCTGGCTGGATCCACATCGAGGATCACGCCGGACAGGCGAACAGGGCCTTTGGCAATCGTAAAGCGCGTGGGCAGACCGGTCTTGAACCGGAAAACCACCGATTCGATCGCGCGTCCGAGCACGGATTCCTCGGGTCCGCACATGCCCGCATCCGTGAGATAACCGGTGCCGCCGGGAAAGATGCACTCGTCGGCCGTCTGAACGTGTGTATGCGTTCCGACAACGGCCGAGACTTTGCCGTCGAGGTGCCGCCCCATGGCGATTTTCTCGCTGGTTGTCTCGGCATGATAATCGACGAAGATCGGGCCCACTCCCTCGGATCGCAGGCGCGCGGCTTCCAGTTCCGCGGCGATGTAAGGGTTTTCCAATGGTGGTTGGATGAACGACCTCCCCTGCACTTGGATCACGCCGATGCGTCCTTTCGGAGTGTCGAGCACCACGCTGCCGTGGCCGGGCGTGCCGGGCGGGTAGTTGAGCGGCCGGAGCAGGCGCGGCTCGCTGGGCAGGTAGTCGATGATTTCCTTCTGGTCCCAGACGTGATCGCCGGTCGTGATCACGGCAACACCGGCGCGGAGCAGGTCGATTGCGATCTTCGGGGTGATGCCCTTGCCGCCGGCCGCGTTTTCGCCGTTGACGATCACGAAATCGATTTCCTGGGACTGGCGGATCGCGGCGAGTTCACCGGTGACCGCCTTGCGTCCGGGTTCGCCAACGATGTCGCCGAGGAAGAGAATGCGGATTGTGGACATGACAAACCCTGTGGGATCGGGTGAAGTGGTGTCGGCAGGATCCATGGATCCGCCATGTCCGACAAATCCAATCTGCCATGCACCGGAAGATCCTCATCTTGGCGGCGTTGATCCTGATGTCGGCCACGGTGCTCGTGGTGTGGAATCACTTGCGGCCGCCGCGCCCCGGGGCACCGGCGGATCGGCCGCCGATGCCGCCCGCGCCATCCGCTCCGCTGTTGTCCGTATTGGCGCAGCCGCCGGATTGGTCGCGACTCGGACGATTTCATCACGCGCTGACGCGCCCTGAATTCGAGACCCTGCTCACCTCGGTGTTTGTCACTGGCGGGCGTTGGCGCGAGTTCATCGAGATTCACGACGATGCGGTGGATGTCCGCCACGACGATGCGGATCCTGCCGCGGGAATGACCCGGATCCCGTTTGCCAGCGATGGCCGACGCGCGGTGCCGGTCCGAGGCTGGAGGCGGGCGCGGGAGTTGCCGCCGTTTCCTCCAGGCAGGCCGCTCGACGGCTTGCGCATTGCGATTGATCCCGGCCATCTCGGCGGACCTTGGGCGATGCTCGAGGAGCGCTGGCTGCAGGTGGGCGATGGTGCGCCCGTTTGCGAGGGCGACATGACGATGGCCGTGGCGCGCCACCTCAAGCCGATGCTCGAGGCACTCGGGGCCAGCGTCTTTCTGGTGAGGGATGGATCCGATCCGGCGACCCGCCATCGGCCCGAGTCGTTGCTGCCACTCGCGGAGGCGTCCGCTGGCGTGGCAGCGCCGGATGAGGTGATCCGCAAGACGGCGGAGCGGCTGTTCTATCGGACGGCGGAGATCCGCGCGCGCGCCGATCTGGTGAACCAGCACATCCGCCCCGATCTGGTGCTTGCCCTGCATTTCAATGCCGAGCCGTGGGGTGATGCATCGGCACCACAATTGGTCGATCGCACGCATTTCCATGTGCTGGTGAACGGAGCCTACACCGACGACGAGTTCGCAATGGCCGACCAGCGGCTGACGATGCTCGAGAAGTTGTTGAGCGGCACGCACGAGGAGGAGTCGTTGCTCGCGACGCGGATTGCCGAAGGGTTCGCCGCTTTTACCGGCCTGCCGCCGTATCAGTACGACCCCGCGTTGCGCAATGTGCTTCCGGTGCGCGATCATCCCTACGTTTGGGCAAGAAACCTCCTGGCGAACCGTCTGTATGATTGTCCCGTGTTGTTCATGGAGCCTTATGTCATGAATTCGACGGTGGATTACCCGCGGATGGCCGCTGGTGATTACGAAGGACTGCGCGAATTCAATGGTCGGCCGATGCCGTCGATCCTGCGCGAATATGCGACCGCACTGGCCAAGGCCATGGAGGCCGCCTACGCCGGGATCCGCGAACCTGGTGGCTGATCAGACAGAGGGACCCAGAAAGGGATCCGGGGCATCCATCGAATCGCTCCGCCGGAATCACACGGGCCGCAGGGTGTCAAGGTAGCCGTCGATTGCGGCGGCGATCCGGACATTGTGGGACGGATCCGTCGTCATTCTCGCCGTCACCGCGAGTCCGCAAATGCTTGCGATGATGAGCTTGGATTCGTTTTCGGGGCGGATGCCGCGGTGGATCCAGCCTTCGCTGCGTCCGCGTTCGATCGTGGCTTCGAGCGCCTCATGCCATTCACGGATCAGGGTGTCGATCGCGTCGCGCAGAGTCGGCTCGGCTCCTGCGATTTCCGCGCCGACGGCCGCCAGTGCGGATACCGGCGACGATAGGTCGATGGCTGTGCAGCGGTCGCGCACAAGCACGCGCAGCTCATCGAGTGATCCGACGGCTGAAAGCGGCGCGATCCATTCCTCGTGGAGGCGCGCCGCAAGTACTTCGCGGATCCAGGCGAGGGTGAGTTCGCGCTTATCGGCGAAGTGATGGAAGAGCGCGCCGCTGGTGGTGCCGGCCCGCGCGATGACCGCGCCGATTCCCGATCCTGCGTGGCCCCGGGTGGAGAAGCATTCGTGTGCGGCCTCGAGCAGCAGCCGACGGGTGACCTCGGGTTGTTTTCTTCTCGTGGCCACGTGGTCGAGCATGCCGCCGCACACCGGACGCTCAAGGGAAATGCG